>CAZDTC010000415.1:0-2542 GCA_964508125.1 uncultured Candidatus Kuenenia sp. | reverse complement strand
CGAGCGAGAAGGGCTCGAAGTAGTGGCCCACGCGGACGTTCTGCAACCAGGGCAACTGCTTCCACTCGATGTAGTTGTCGAGATAACTCGGGTTGTTGGCCAGTGCGAAGTCCACGCCAAACGAATACTCGAAGACCTCAAACGCGGTGCCGCGGGCGCCGATCCGGAGGCGGCGAAATTGGGCACCGTCCTGCAGGTCGCCGACGGCGGCGCGGCTGACGGGATCCTGGCCGAAGTACACCTGATCGGCCTGCATCTGACCGGTGAGATTGAAGGTCGGCTTCGTGGCGTCGTCTTTTTTCTTCTTGTCGGCGGCGTCGGCGAGTTTGCTGAGTCCCTGGAGTTGCTTTTCCAGCCGCTGGACATCGGCCTGGAGTTTCTCGACCGCCGCGGCGGGGGGCGGGATCTCCTCCGCGATCACCTGCTCTGCGGCGACTGCGGGTATCGAGAAGAGCAGGAGATGCGCTAAGCTGACGGCGGCTGCGATCAGCGGCGTCAGAAGTCTTGAAGAGCGCATGAAGGCATCCACACCAACGCAGAGACCAAACCAGTCTTGGCGGCGGAGAAGCCTCGTGTCCTCAAAGTCAGCTCACCGCCGCATAATCGATGTAATCGGCACAAACCAACACACCGATGAATCGAACCAGATTGCCCAGACTTCCAAGACGCGCCATTTGCTTCTCTTCCCGTGAATCTGCGGAGGTGGCGATGCCTCGATACGACCTGAAAATCGGGCGGCTAGACTCAGCGATCAATGGCTGACTCGCAACGCCGCCGGTGCGGAGGGACTCATCGATGTCGTTTCAGACGAGACTGGTGTTTGTCGCGGTCTTCCTCGGCTGGGGAGTGGCCCATGCCGCCGAGACACGGCCCAACGTGCTCTTCATCGTCTCAGACGATCTGAACTGCTTTCTGGGCTGCTATGGCGACGGGCTCGCAAAGACGCCGAACATCGATCGGCTCGCCGCCCGGGGCGTGCGGTTTGAGCGGGCCTACTGCGCGTTTCCCTTGTGCGGCCCCAGCCGCAACTCGTTCCTCACCGGGCTCTACCCCAACGCGACCGGCATCCTTGGCAACGCCCAGATCTTCCGGCAGTCGATCCCCGCGCAGGTGAGCATGCCGCAGGCGTTCAGGCTGGCAGGTTATTTCGCGGCCCGGATCGGCAAGCTCTACCACTACAACGTGCCGTCTTCGGTGGGCACCAACGGCCACGACGATCCCGGTTCGTGGGAGCTCGAGATCAATCCCGCCGGCTGCGATCGGCTCGAGGAGGAGCCGCGGATTTTTTCACTCGAGCCGGGGCATTTCGGCGGCACGCTGAGTTGGTATGCCTCACCAAAGGGAGATCGCGAGCACACCGACGGGATCATGGCCGACGATGCGGCCTGGGTGCTCGAGCGCTGCGCCCGCGATCGCTCGCGGCCTTTTTTGCTCGCCGTCGGTTTCTTTCGGCCACATACGCCGTACGTGGCCCCCAAGGATCCTTACTTCGGGCTCTATCCAGACGCCGAGATGCCACTCGTCGCAAGCGTGGCCGAGGATCAAGAAGACATGCCGAAGGCGGCACTCGGCAGCCGCAAGGTTGAGCAGGATGCGATGACCGACGATCAGCGGCGGCAGCGCCCAGCAGGCCTACCGAGCGAGCATCGGCTTTCTGGATTCGCAAGTCGGCCGCGTGCTCGACGCGCTCGACAAAACCGGCCTCGCCGACAACACGATCGTGGTGTTCACGAGCGACCACGGCTACCACATGGGGGAGCACGGGCTCTATCAAAAGATGAGTCTTTTCGAGGAGAGCGCCCGCGTGCCGCTGCTGATCTCGGCGCCGGGGCGCTGCCAGGCCGGCAGCGTGGCCAGGGCACCCGTGTCCCAGGTTGATCTCTTTCCAACGCTCGCGGCGCTCTGCGGTGTGGAGGCGCCGAAGGGAAGAGACCGTTCTTCGGCTATTCGCTGCGCACGCCGCGTTATCGCTACACCGAGTGGGACGAAGGTCGCGAGGGACGGGAGCTCTACGACCATGAGGCGGACCCCAAGGAACTCACGAACCTCGCCGACGTGCCGGCCCATGCGGCGACGGTCGCCGAACTCGCGCAGCAACTCGCGGCCGCCGTAAAGACGACGCTTCCGGCCGACGGCGCCGTGCCGGAAATAAAGCCGGGGCTCTGGAGCCCGAATCTCACGAACCCGTGAGGCGCGGTTGTAGGACCGGCTTCAGTCTGTCGGCGTCCTGACAGGCTGAAGCTTGTCCTACGATCGGGCGCCAGGGCCGGAGGCCCGCCAAGCGAAAATCGTCAGGATGACGATGTTTCGCGTGTAGTCAGTACCACACCCCGGCCCGCACCACGAGCGTGTCGCTCGGGCGGTAGTCGGCCGTGTCGGTGATGTAATACTCGACGAGCCGACCGAACACCCAGCCGGCCTCCACCCGCCACGAGATGCCGAGATCGGCGGGCTTGCGCTCCCAGCCGGCCAGCAGCCGGTAATCGTGGTACACAACCACGTCGTTCACGCCGCTGTCGCGCCGCACGGCCCACTGGTTACC
>CAZDTC010000414.1:0-2553 GCA_964508125.1 uncultured Candidatus Kuenenia sp. | reverse complement strand
GGCAGGCCCCCGGCCCGACCTGCTCGATCTCCGGGTGCATCGGGCAGGTGTAGATCGCGTCTGGCGAGGCGGCCGTTGGAGCGGCACTCGGACGGTGCGACGCGCAGCAGGGCGGCATCGACGATGGCGAAATGGGCAGCAACTCGCCGCCCATGAATTTCTTGCGGCAGCCCTCGGAGCAGAAGTAGTGCGTGACGCCGTCGCGGACCGCGCTGCGGGCGGTCTGCTCGTCGACGGTCATGCCACAGATGGGGTCTTTCGCCATGGAAGCGAGGGTCCTTCTGGAGTGAAAGCCTAGCGGAGGACACGGGGGCCAGGAAAAAAGGGCGGCGGGAGACGATCGTCCCTCGCCGCCACACACTCACGCGGATCTGCCGTCAGGCTTTCCTTGCCGCAGCACCCGGAGCCAGGGCCGATCCGGGCCCAGAGCCACACCCCATCGAACGCTTGTCAACCGTCGAACGCATGCGGAAGTTTTGTTGGCCGTCCTCTCCTTTTGTGACGGGATCGCTGGATCGTGCCGCAAAGCGGGGGGTTTTCGCACTGGCGTCGGCTGGGGGGCATCGGCAGAATCCTTGCCCCTTCCGCCGCCCTGTGCCTTTCCCTCGCCATGCAAAGCCCTACGCCGCCGCTCGGCATCGCCGCGATCGCGATCCACCAGCCCCAATGGGAGGTGGGCAACGCCTGGTTCGGCGACGCGATGCCGCGCAAGTTTGCCCAGCACACCGGCATCGAGGCCCGCGGCATCTCTCTCGACGACGAGGTGACGATGGGCTTGGCCGCGGTGCGAAACCTCCAGCGGGAGACGGGCGCGCGCCTCGCCGACTGCCGCGGGATTCTGTTCGTGTCGCCCTCGTTCATCCCGCCGTCGGCGGCCCGCCGGTTTCTCGCGCCCGCCGCAGCGGCGCAGGAGCGGCCGGGCCGGGCCGCGCGGCAGCTCGCCCGGGCCCTCGGCGCACCGCGCTGCCGCACCGCGGGCATCAACTGGTTTTGCTGCGGCTATAGCCGCGCCCTCGCGCTCGTGTCGCAGCGTTGGGCGCCGCGGCTCGCGCTCGGCCGCGACGAGCATCTGCTCGTCGTCGTCGCCACCCGCATCAGCCGGATCACAAACTTTGCCTGCCGGCAGACCGGCGGACTGTTTGGTGACATGGCCTCGGCCACGCTCATCGCACCCGCGGCGAGCCGCCGCCATCCGGTGCACTTCGAGATCGTCCACGCCCACGCCGAGAAGCAGCCGGCCGAGAAGGCCACGTTCGACTTCCACGTGCAGCCCGTGGTGCCGGTGCCGGCTCCGGGGGGCGGCACGGCGGAGGAGCGGGAGCGGGTCGTGTATTCGCTCGACGGCATGGCGATCGCCGAGATCGCGCCCCGGGCGATGTCGGGCGCGGTAGCCACGGGGCTTGCGGCCACGGGGCACACAGGGAGCGACGTGAACTTCGTGGTGCCGCACCAGGCCGGCTCGGGCATCGTGCGGTTCACCGGGATGAAACTCGAGGAGCACGGCGTCGCCGGCGAACTCGTCAACGGCCTCACGCGCCGCACCGGCAACGTGAGCGCCTGCTCGGTGCCGCATGCGCTCCGCGAAACGTGGAGCCGGCTCACGGGCCTCGTCGCCTGCCCCACGGCCGCCGTCGGCGCCCCCGGGAAGCCCGAGGTGCTCGCCGGCTGCGTGCTCCTCCGCTCCACGCCGCACCACGCGCGCCGGCCGCAGGTTGCAGCCTGATAAGCGGGCTCAGCCGTGGCGCGGTGGCCAGCTGAAGAGCCGCAGCGTGTTGCCATCGGGATCGCGGACGACGAGTTCACGAAAGCCCTCCGCATGCTCGCGCGGAGGCGTGACCTCGGCACCCGCGGCCGCGAGGCGGCTTGCAACGGCGTCGAGATCGGCCGTCTCGAGTCCCAGGCTCACGCGGCCGCTCGCGGGCGCAGGATCGGGGCGGGCGAGCAGCGCGAGCCGACCGGGGCCGGCCGCAAGGAGCGCGTAGCCGTCGTCCACCACGCGCACGAGCACCGTGAGGCCGAGCACCGTGCGATACCACTCCACGAGTTCGGCCCAGCGGGCCGTCCGCAGTTCGACGCAGAAAAGCTCGGGGGCCCCGCGCGGCGTCATCGATCGGCCTTCTCCAAACAGGCGAAAAACCCGACAATCCTGGATTGTCTCGGTTCGCCCCGCATCGTACCCATTTTCCAGCCGTCGCTGTCATGTCGCACGCCGCCGAAGAGCCTCGTTCCCAGCCCGACTCCGCCGCGGCCCGCGGCACCGGAGCCGCTCTTGAAAAGGCCCGCCGCGACAAGCTCGATCGGCTCGTCGCGCTCGGCGTCGACCCGTGGGGCCGGCGGTTCGACGGCGCGTCCGCGATCGCCGCCGTGCGGGCCCAGGGCGACGCGCTCGCCAAGGAGGCCGACGACGGGCCGACGGTGCGCGTCGCCGGGCGCATCATGCTCCTGCGCAGCGCCGGCAGCCTTGTGTTTCTCGATCTCCATGACCGCACGGGCCGGATCCAGATCATGCTCGGCAAGAAGCAGGTCGGGCCGGAGGCCTGGAAGATCGTCGAC
>CAZDTC010000413.1:0-2566 GCA_964508125.1 uncultured Candidatus Kuenenia sp. | reverse complement strand
GCGCCAGAGGAACACGTCCCTGCAGGGCACGGTGAACGACATGCAGGCCCAGCTGCACGAGCAGTGGCTCTCGAAGGAACGGGCCGAGGAGATCCGCAAGGTGGCGGAGGGGGTCGTGAAGGACTCGGAGAGCCGTGCCAGCATGCGGGCCAGTCCCGTGCAGGTGGGGTACGGTGCGGACCGAGGCTTCTTCGTCGCCAGTCCGGACGGCAACTTCAAGCTCAACGTCAGCGGCCAGATCCAGTTCCGATACGCCGCCAGCTTCTACAGCAATCGTGACAACAACCTGCTGAACGCCAATCCAGGCACGGCGTCCAACCGCGGAACCACCGCGTCGAACATCGCGCAGGCGGGCTCCTTCAAGAAGAACGTCTCCGGCTTCGAGGTGCGACGCATGAAGCTGGACTTCTTCGGCCACGTGGTCGATCCGAGCTGGCAGTACCGCGTCGTCCTGATCTACAACCAGAACAGCACCGCCATCCAGGCGCCCGGCGGCTCGAACAACGGAGGCATCAGCAGCGGCAGCAGCATGGGCATGGAGGAGGCCATGATCATCAAGGATCTTGGCGACGGCTGGAAGTTGAGCATCGGCCAGTTCAAGAGCCCGTTCCTGCGCGAGGAGATCACCAGCAGCCGGCGGCAGCTGGCCGCGGAGCGATCGATCGTGAACCAGATGTTCAGCACGAAGTTCACGCAGGGCGTCATGCTGACGCATCAGGACGAGCACCTGGTGGCGGAAGTCATGGTCAACGACGGTGGCAGCAACGGCAACACGGGCGCCGCTGCAGGGTTCAACAACGCGGCCGTGACCGGGCCCTCGGACCTCAACAATGGCGCCGGCTTCGCCGAATGGGCGGTCACCGGACATCTGGGCTGGCTGGTCTTCGGAAACTGGAAGGAGTTCCGCGACCTGAACAGCTTCGTGGGCAATGTGGACGGTCTGCTTCTGGGAACCTGGTTCAACTGGCAGCGGGGTGGCGAACAGGTCAACGGCGCGGCGCTGCCGGCCAACGGGAACATTCCGCTCAACGGCAACGCGGACGCGGAATTCCTCACGTGGACGCTGGACGCCTCCTGGAACACCAGCGGAGCGCATGTCTTCGGGTACTTCGTGATGAACACGGCCTATGCGATCCCGACATCCGCCACCAACGACGGTGGAAGCATCAACAGCTACGGAGCCGTGGTGCAGGGCGGCGTCTTCGTCACGAAGGACCTCGAGCTGTTCGGCCGCTGGGAGTGGTTGGCCACCCAGAACGTGGGCTACAACCAGGCGACCAACAGCGCGACGACCGCCGTGGCCAACGTGTTCAACGCGGGACGGGCGAACATCTACACCGTGGGCTTCAACTGGTTCCTTGCCGGCACCAACGTGAAGTTGACGACCGATCTTGGCCTGACTCAGGGCCCGATCTGGTTCAACAACGGCATCTACGGAGCCGGCATCGCGGGCACCGACTACAGGATCGAGCCCTTCGGCGGGGGTGACCAGGTGGTGCTCAGATCCCAGCTGCAGCTGATCTTCTGAGGCGGGGCGAAACTTCGTGGGCGGATGGATGGACTGCCGATACTTCCGTTGCCGACCGTCTCCCGTGTGGGCGGTGGTACCATTGGACGCCCATGGCCCACCAAAGCCGCACAAACCCCAGCCTTGTCCGCACTTGCGGCCTTGTCCTGGGTCTTGTCGTGGCCGGTGCCGCCGTCGCGGCCTCCGAGGATGGGGTGAAGGCCGGTGACTCGTCTTCCGCGACTCTGCAGGACCTGCTCACCCGCATCGACAGCCTCGAGAAGCGAAACAAGGCCCTTGAGGGTCAGGTTTCCGAACTGAAGGCTCTGGAGGGGGAGAAGTGGCTCAGTCAGGAGCGGGCCGACCAGATTCGGGCGATCGTCTCGGACGTGGTCGCCGACGCGGACGCCCGGGCCAGCCTGCGCGAGGACGCCATGAGCGCCGGCTGGAACGACGGGTTCTTCCTGGCGAGCCCGGATGGCCGCTTCAAGCTGCAGGTGAGCGGACTTCTGCAACCTCGGTTCGTCTGGAGCCACGTGCGCGACAACGAGGCGACGCCGCCAAGCGGTCCGCCGTACTCGACGCCTTTCGCCATTCCTGATTTCGTCGAGAACAACTACGGCTTCGACAGCAACTACACGGAACTCACCTTCAAGGGCCATGTGTTCAGTCCGGCGGTGGAGTACATGCTGCGAACGAACGTGGAGTTGAACAACAGCAACTATCTGCAGAGCACTCCGACCAACGCCAGCGGCTTCGTCGGCGACTCGAGTTCCGGAAGCGTGTACCTGCTCGATGCATGGGTGCGCATCGCGTTCTCGGACGAGTGGAGCTTCCGATTCGGCCAGTACCGATCGCCGTTCGCCCGCGAACAGCTGGTCGTCGAGTCGAATCAGATGGCCGTGAATCGAAGCACCGTCGTGCGCAACTTCGGGCTCTGGTACACGCAGGGAGTGGAGCTGCAGTGGCAGGGCGACGATCTGCGATGGAATCTCTCGGTCGACGACGGGGGCTCGGCGGACTACGCCGGCACCGATCTGCACATCGCCTCCGCGAGTC
>CAZDTC010000412.1:0-2570 GCA_964508125.1 uncultured Candidatus Kuenenia sp. | reverse complement strand
TGTGCCCCGTCGACTGCATCATCAAGGTGCAGCAGTACGACCAGTTTCACAATCTCCAGAGCTGGTGCGAGATCGATATCGAGCGGTGTGTGGGCTGCGAGGTGTGCGTGCATATCCCCGGCAAGAAGTCGAACCCCTACGACCTCAAGGTCTGCCCGTGGGATGCGATCGAGATGGTGCCCACCGAGCAGGTTGCCCAGGTCGTGGCCCAGATCGGCGGCCCGCCGGAATACGTCGAGAAGAACTGGGACCGGCTCGTGAACACGGCTCAGCACTTGGCAGAGCTGAAGGCAGCAGCCGGCTGACGCCGGCTGCGCGGGCAAAAACCGCCATCCCTGGCCGGTTTTTGCCCAGGCATTCGCAGGCACAGCCGAGGTGTGCCTGGAATGCCCACGCTCGCACCTCCAGGCGAGCGTGGAAAGGGCGGGTATGAGGAGCTTGAGCCGGTCCTCGCTGCCTTTCATTACTGCTGCCCGTTTGACGCACGCGGGCTCCAGCGGTACAACGTGACAAATGTTCACGTCCACGGATCTCGACACCCTCCGCGACCACGTGCGGCTGGCCTGCCTTCCCGGCGTCGGGTCGCGGTTTCGGCGGCTGTTGCTCGAACGGTTCGGCTCGCCCGCCGGCGTGTTCGCGGCGCATCCCGACGAGCTCCGCTCGATCGCCAGGGTGGGGAAGCAGCTCGCCGAGGCGATCCCCGCCCTCGCCCGCGACCGCACGGCCGACGACACGCTCGCACTCTGCGCCAAACACTCCGTCGACATCGTCCTCGAAGGTGCGGACGACTATCCCGGCCTGCTGGCGCGGATCGACGACCCGCCGGGCCTGCTCTTCGTGCGCGGCGCGATCCTCCCCGCCGACGCGCTGGCCGTGGCTGTCGTCGGCGCCCGCCACGCCACTTCCTACGGGCTCAAGGTGGCCGAACAGCTCGGCGGCAGCCTCGCGCGGGCCGGCTACACCGTCGTCAGCGGCCTGGCCCGCGGGATCGACGCCGCCGCCCACCGCGGGGCCCTCGCCGCCGGGGGCCGCACCATCGCCGTGCTCGGTACCGGCGTGCTCAACATCTATCCTCCCGAGCACGCCGAGCTCGCCCTCGACGTGATCAAGAGCGGGGCGATCGTGAGCGAGGAGCCGCCGCTTGCCCTGGCCCACGCCGGCGCCTTTCCCCAGCGCAATCGCATCGTGTCGGGCCTGTGTCTCGGCACCGTCGTCGTCGAGGCCTCCGATCGCTCGGGCGCCCTGATCACGGCACGCCTCGCCGGAGAGCAGGGCCGCGAGGTGTTCGCCGTGCCCGGTCCGATCGACTCGCGCATGTCGCGCGGCTGCCATGCCCTGATCCGCGACGGGGCCAAACTCGTCGGGGGGATCGACGACATCCTCGCGGAGTTTGGCCCACTGTTCGAGACCGCGACGACCGCCACGGGCCGGACGGTGAGCCATCCGGCCGAACTGCAGCTCGGCGACGTCGAGCGGCGCGTGCTCGACGCGGTGGGCGACGCGGGAGCGACGGTCGACGAGATCGTCGATGGGACGGAACTCTCCGCGTCGCAGGCCCTGTCGGCCATCAGCGTGCTGGAAATGCGCAGGCTCGTGCGGCGCTTGCCCGGCGGCCGGGTGGAGCGGCTCTGACCAACCACACGGGGGCGGCCACCGCTCCACTCGCCGACGTCGATCGCCCCACCCCGGCAGTGCCTCGGCTTCTCGGCCGAGCGTCTGCTCCGTAGAATCGCAGGCATGGACACAGCTCTCTTCAACCGCGCCCAGGCGATCCGTGCCCGTCTCCTCCAGCTGCGAGACTCTCTTTGACTGGCACGGTCGCAAGCAATCCGCCGCGCGGATCGAGGAGGCGATGGGCCAGGCCGGCTTCTGGGACAACAACGAGAAGGCCCAGGCCACCGTCGCCGAGTTGAAGAGCGTCAACTCCATCCTCAAGCCGCTCGAGGAGGCGCTCTCCGTGGGAGCCGATCTCGAGGCGCTCGAGGAGCTTGCCCAGGAAGACCCGTCGCTCGAGGCCGAACTCGCCCGGGAAGCCGACCGGCTCGACAAGCTCGTCGACTCGCTGGAACTCACGTCGCTCCTCTCCGGTCCCCACGATGCCTCCGACGCGATCGTCTCGATCAACGCCCGCGACGGCGGCACCGACGCCAACGACTGGGCCGAGATGCTCCTGCGCATGTATTCCGCCTGGGCCTCGAAGCGGGACTACGCGGTGGAGCTGCTCGACCGGCAGGACGACGCCGTGGCCGGGATCCAGAGCGCCACCGTCGCAATCCGCGGCCCCTTCGCCTATGGGTATCTCCGGGGTGAGACGGGCATCCATCGGCTCGTACGGATCAGCCCCTTCAACGCCGAAGGCAAGCGGCAGACGAGCTTTGCAGCCGTGGACGTGTCACCCGAGATCGCCGACGACGACTCCGACGTGGAACTCAACGACGAGGACATCCGCGAGGACGTGTTCCGGGCCAGCGGCGCCGGCGGCCAGCACGTCAACAAGACCTCCAGCGCCATCCGCCTCACCCACTTCCCCACCGGCATCGTCGTGCAGTGCCAGAGCGAGCGCAGCCAGC
>CAZDTC010000411.1:0-2571 GCA_964508125.1 uncultured Candidatus Kuenenia sp. | reverse complement strand
ACGTGCTGGAAACCCGCATCGTGCTCGACGGCTGGGAGATCGACCTCGTCGACACGGCCGGCCTGCGCGACGATCCAGCCGGCCCGACGGAGGCCGCCGGCATCGAGCGGGCCCAGGCTGCGGCGGCTGGGGCCGATCTCGTGGTGCGGGTGATCGACCCGGCATCACCGCGTGGGGCGACCGTCCCGGTCGCCAAGGCAGGCTCGAGTCATGGCAAGCGAGAGGCTTGCCCCACGCTCCTCGTCCTCACGAAGTATGACCTCGCGTCTCACGACGACGACACTCTTCCCGACGCGATCCGCACGTCCACCGTCACGAGCCTCGGCATCGACGCGCTCGCCGCAGCGATCATCCGCCGACTCGTGCCCGAGGAACGCGACGATCCAACGCTCCTGGCCGGCCCGGTGCCGTTCACGGAGCGGCAGGTGCAGATCATGGTGCAAGGCCCCGTGGGGCGACCGTCCCGGTCGCCATGAGAAAGTGCAGCGGGACGCTTGCCCCACGAGACTCAATACCGCGGCACAGTCGGATCGACGTCGGTGCTCCAGGCGTCGATGCCGCCCTGCATGCTCTGGGCCAATGAAAAACCCTGCTCGCGGAGCCACTTCGCCACGCGCAGGCTGCGCATGCCATGGTGGCAGTGGACGATGATCGGCTGGTTCTTCCAGGCCGATATCTCGGCGACCCGCTCGGGCAGTTCCTGCATGGGCAGGAGCAGGGAGCCGGCGATCTTGGCCGTGGCGTGTTCCTCCGCAGTGCGGCAGTCGAGGAGCAGGAGGGCGGCCGATGGCGGGGTGCGCCGGAGCACCGCTGCCGCGTCTGCAGCGGACAGCTCGATGGCGGGTAAGTCACTCATGCGTGCATGGCACCACAAAAGAAGGCGGCCGGCAACTCGCGTTGCCGGCCGCCAGTGAATCAACAAGTCAGGCTTCGATCAGCCCGGAATCAATACTCCGGAATCGGCTCGCCGCCACCACGCGTGTTGAGTGCGTGGTAGGTGTTGGGCGCGATGTCGGCACTGATGAACTCCACGTGCCCATCGGCAAAGAGGTGGCCGATGATCTTGCCCGCATGGTCGCTCGACGGTCCCCATGTCATTCCGGTCAGCGAAGCGGGGCCCACTGCGATCGTCGACGCAGTAGGTGGCACCGTCGTCGTGAACGATCCGCTCATGAGGATCATTCGCGTGTCAGCGCCGGACCACGCACCGGTTGCGGAGTTGTACGTACCGCCGTTATGCGAGGCCAAGTGCATCAACTCGCCCATGATCCAGCGGCAAGGGAAGCTGGACGCGGTGTCGGGATTGATTCGGCTCTCCGACACCTGAACCGTCTTGCTCGTGCCGTCGGAGAAGTCGCGGAACCCGAGTCGCTGCTGGAGTGAAAGACCACCCGGGCCGGAAGTGCCTGACTGGATGGTTGGCACAGTTCCCGCTCCGCCGGCCGCATTGCTACCGCCACCGCCGACCCCGGCATTAGCGCGGTAGTTGCTGATCCCGGCGGCCGAGCCCGAAACCGTCGAATTGCCTGCGAAACTCGGGCAGAGGGCGAAGTTCAGCTTCGTGGCTGCAGGAGCACTGCCAGAACCCATGATGGCCTGGTTCGATGAGTTGTTGCCGGCGACGATGCTGAACGTGCTGGAATTTGCGAGGAACGGCTTGTTGTTGTTCCCGGTGCCGGTGATCAGACGGAGGAGATTTGCCTCCTCCATGCCACCAAGCGCCTGGGCAAGCCAACTGTAGCCTTGCGTTGCGTTGGCACCGGTTCCGCCCGTCGACAGCCACGGGAAGAAGTTGTCGCCGCCGCTGGCGTTGGAGTCGGCGTAGACGTGCAGGCCGACGCCGATCTGCTTGAGGTTGTTTGAGCAGCTCGAGCGACGGGCCGCTTCACGCGCGGCCTGCACGGCCGGCAGCAGCAGGCCGATCAACACGCCGATGATCGCGATCACGACCAGCAGTTCGACGAGCGTGAAGCCCCGCCGGCGTGCCGACCGCTTGGTCAACATGGAAAGAGACATGGTTACACCTCGATTGCCCCGCAGGGCGGAAAGGGAATGAAAAATAAACTGATCACACGAGAAAGGCCGCCTGGAAAGCGCCGGGCGCCGGATAAAAATGGACGGTTCCGCCGCAATCCGTTGCAAACCTTTCTCATACCCCTGACAACTTCGAATAGTATCGGAACTTCTTCAGGGCCGTCAACTGTCTGGTCGCCCATGGCCAAACCCCTTTCCAACCCGGAGCAGTCCCGACAGTTTGCCATCGACGTGGTCCGGCGGCTGCGGGACGCCGGCCACGAAGCTCTGTGGGCCGGGGGATGCGTGCGGGATGAACTTTTGGGCCGGATTCCCGTCGATTACGACGTGGCCACGTCGGCGACGCCCGACGCGGTGCGACAGGTGTTTGGCCACGGCAGGACCCTCGCCGTGGGGGCGGCGTTTGGCGTGATCACGGTGCTCGGGCCGAAGGCGGCTGGCCAGATCGAGGTGGCGACGTTCAGGACCGACGCCGCCTACACCGACGGCCGCCACCCGGCCGGCGTCACGTTTTCAACGGCGATCGAGGATGCCCAG
>CAZDTC010000410.1:0-2578 GCA_964508125.1 uncultured Candidatus Kuenenia sp. | reverse complement strand
GGCTTCTTCTTGGCGCCGGCCGCGGCGGCGGCCTTGCTCTTGCCCGCCTTGAGCTTCGTGACCATGTAGCCCATGGCCCGGATCGTGGCCTGGGCCTCGGCTTCCGAAGGAGCCTCGACAGTGTCGCGGACTTCCTTGCCGGTGGCGGCGTCGATGGCTTCGAAGAGGAAGGTGGGCATTGGCAATGGCAAGCGGGACGCTTGCCCCACTAGGCGTCGAGGATGGTTTCGCGGATCACTTCGTCGGCGGTGGTGAAGCCCGCGAAGATGCCTTCCATGCCGGAATCGCGGAGCGTCACCATGCCGTGCTTGCGGGCTTCGTTGCGGAGGTCTTCGGTGGAGGCGTTGCGCATGATCATCTCGCGGAGCGAGTCTGTCATGATCAAAAGCTCGTAGAGGCCGAGGCGGCCCTTGTAGCCGGTGCGGTTGCACTTCTCGCAGCCCTTGCCGCGATAAAACTTCTTGCCCATCACCTGCTCGGTCGTGAGCTCGAGGTCGGCCAGCACGTCGGGCCCGGGGATGATCTCCTCCTTGCAGCCCGTGCAGATCCGGCGCACGAGCCGCTGGGCCAGGATCGCCTCCACCGTGGCCGTGATCAAAAACGGCGGCACGCCCATGTCGCGGAGGCGCGTGACCGTGGAGGGGGAATCATTCGTGTGGAGCGTGGAAAACACCATGTGGCCGGTGAGCGAGGCCTGCACGGCGATCTCGGCCGTTTCCGTGTCGCGGATCTCGCCCACGAGGATGCGGTCGGGATCCTGGCGGAGGATCGCGCGGAGGATGGCCGCGAACGTGTTGCCGAGCTCGTTGTCGATCGGCACCTGCACGATGCCGTCGATGTCGTATTCGATCGGGTCTTCGGTGGTGATGAGCTTGTCTTCCACGTCGTTGAGCTCGGAGAGGGCCGAGTAGAGCGTGGTCGTCTTGCCGGAGCCCGTGGGGCCCGTGACCAGGATGATGCCGTTGGGCCGCTTCATCACCTCGCGGAACTTCCGCTTGATGTCTTCGTCCATCCCGAGCTTGTCGAGCGAGAGGGAGACGACGCCGCGGTCGAGCACCCGCATCACCACGCTCTCGCCGAAGAGCGTGGGGAGCACGGACACGCGCAGATCCACGGGATGGCCGCCGACATTCAGCTCGATGCGGCCGTCTTGCGGAAGCCGGCGCTCGGCGATGTCGAGATTGGCCATCACCTTGATCCGCGTGGTGATCGCGAAGGCGAGGTGCTTGGGCGGCGGCACCATCTCCTGGAGCACGCCGTCGGCCTTGAGGCGGATCCGGAATTCATGCTCGAAGGGCTCGAAGTGGATGTCGCTCGCGCCGTCGCGGATCGCGAGCAGGAGCACCATGTTGAGGAGCTTGCGCACAGGCGCGCTCTCGGCCAGGGCCTCGGCGCCGGTGAGGTCTGTCGGGCCCTCCTTGCCCACGGCGGCCGCCTGGGCGGCCAGGGCCGTGTCGTGCTCGAGGTCGTCGACGAGCGATTCCACGCTCTCGGTGTCGGCCGAATAGAGCTTCTGGATCATCTTGTCGATCTCGGGCTCCGTGGCCACGACGATGTGGACGTCGTAGCCGAGGAACGTGCGGAGCTCGTCGGCGATCTGCATCTTCTGCGGCTCAGCCGAGGCGACGGTGAGCTTGTTGCCCTCGAGCGAAAGCGGGATCACGCGGTAGAGCTGGGCCATCGGCTCGCTCATGAGGCGGACCACCTCGGGCTTGATCTCGCGGTCGTAGAGCGTGACGAAGGTGGTGTTCCACTGCTCGGCCAGGGCCTCGCCGAGCTGCTCGTCGGTGAAGAAGCCGAGCGACACGCCCACGCGGCCGATCAGCTCGCCGCCGCGCGAGGCCTGCTCTTCGACCATGGTCTCGAGCTGGGCGTCGTCGATGAGGCCGAGGTCGAGGAGGATTTGACCGAGCTTTTTCAGGGCCATGAGTGTGGGGCGACCGTCTCGGTCGCGAGGCGTTGGGGTTTGTTTGGCAAGCGGGACGCTTGCCCCACGGGGCGGTTAGTGCTCTTCTTTGCGGGAGGTTTCGTCTTCGTAGATGCCGCGCTTGGCGTTGGCGATGCGCTTGGCGAGGTCGTCGACGCTCTGGGCCTTCGCCAGAACGTCGTCTTCCGACACCTTCTTTTCTTCCCAGAGCTTGAAGAGGGCGTCGTCGAGGAGCTGCATGCCGAGCTTGGCGCCCGTCTGGATCGCGGAGTTGATGCGGAAGGTTTTGTTTTCACGGATCAGGTTGCCGATCGCGGGCGTGACCACGAGGATCTCGTAGGCCGCCACGCGGCCGCCGCCGATCTTGGGGAGCAGGGCCTGGCTCACCACGCCGATGATCGCGGTGGAAAGCTGCGTGCGCACCTGCGCGACGACGTTCAGGATCAGACCGAAGTTGACCGACTCGTCGAGTTTGGTGAAAAGAAGACGGTCGACGTGCACGGCGGAGAACTTCTCGATCGCTTCCATCGTCGCCTTCTGGTTGGCCGCGCTGCTTAAGACCAGATGCGTCTCGTCGACCTCGGCGGCGGCGAGCATGTTCTTGAGCTCTGCGATCTGCTCGGTGTTCTTGGGGCTGCGGCCGGCGGTGTC
>CAZDTC010000409.1:0-2588 GCA_964508125.1 uncultured Candidatus Kuenenia sp. | reverse complement strand
AAGCTGTCGATCGACACGGCGAAGCCTTCGTCGACGAGCATGCGCACGGCATCGCCCACGCCGGCCCACGTGCTGCCGGGATCGCAGCCGACGTCGATCCGGTCGGCCCCGTCGGCGACGAGCCGGCGGGCCTCGGCGAGGAGCGTTTGCATCGAGAGCCGAGGGGCGTGGTTGATCTCGGCGATGATCTCGATGTCGTGGGCCCCGTAGTTCTCGAGGTCGCGCGACTGCTGGCCGAAGAACTCATCGAGCCGGCGCAGGTCTTCCGGGCCGCGCTCGACGGGCACGTCGGTCACGGTGCAAAACACGTCGAGCGGGCCGCTGCACGCCCCGGGCAAGATCACGCGGGTGGTGCCCGCGGGCACGGCGAGGCGGCGGGCAATCCAGGGCGTGGTCATGAGGGCGGCCACGGTGATGTTGAGCACCTGCACCGTGGCTTCGAAGCCCACGCGGGGCGCGAGCGCCTCGAGCACGTGCCGCAGCGAGTGCTCCGCGAGCTTTCCGGTGACGAAGTGGATGCGTTCGCAGGGCGTGGTCACGGGGCGGGCCGGAAGAGCGTGCGGGGGCTGCGGACGGTCAGAAGCAGGGTATTGTAAGCGAGGCCGGCGACGGGGCGTCGCGGCCGCGACCTTGGGCAGCGTCGGCGATGATTCTCGAAGGCCTCGTGACCACCTGCGACGCGGAAGGGCGGATGCACGTCGCCGCGATGGGACCGGAGGCCGATGAGGCCGACGTGGCCCGCGGCACGGTCTCACGGCTCGTTCTCAAGCCGTTCGCCACGAGCCAGACGGCGACGAACCTCGCGCGGCTCGGTGCGGGCGTGTTTCATGCCGTCGACGACGCGCTCCTGATCGCGCGGGTGGTGACGGGAGCCGCGGGGCCGCCTCCTGCGAGCCGCCCGGCGTCGGCCGTGGAGGGCTGGGTGCTCGAGGATGCCTGCCGGGCATTTGAGTTTGAGATCACTGCGGCCGACCGGGCGGGCGAGCGGCAGCGGCTCGAGGCCCGCGTCGTGGCCACGCACGCGGGGCGGCCGTTCGTGGGGCTCAATCGGGCGACGCATGCGGTCGTGGAGGGGGCGATCCTGGTGACGCGCGTGCATCTGCTGGGGAGGGAGGAGGTCAAAAGGCAGCTGGCCGACCTCGCCGTGCTCGTGGAAAAAACGGGCGGGGAGGGCGAGCGCGAGGCGTTTCGGTTGCTCGACGCGAGCGTGTGATTCACGTGGCGCGACCGTCCCGGTCGCGAATCTGGCCGCATCGGCAAGCGAGACGCTTGCCCCACGAGGTGCCAGGGCCGGAGGCCCGGGTTCATGCCAGCCGACGGAGGTCGGCCAAGGGCAGGTCGGCACGAAGCCGAGCCTGCCCGTGAACACAGCCGCTTGCCCCACGGAGCCGTGCGCGAGTCTACTCATCGCATGGCCGACGAACCCCGCTCACCGAATCGCCCGGCCCGCACCGTGGAGGTGCGGGCGCCCGCGCGGCTGCACCTCGGCATGCTCTCGTTCGGCGATCCCGAAGTGCGGTCGTTCGGCGGCGTGGGTGTGATGGTCGACAGGCCCCGCGTGCACGTGCGCCTCCGCCGGGCCGAGGCGTTTCTCGGCCGCGGCCCGCTCGCCGAGCGGGCGGTGCAGTTTGCTCGTGACGCCGCCACGAGCTGGGGCCTCGACGCCCGCTCGGCCTGTGAGATCGACGTGCTCGCCACGCCGCGGGCCCACGTGGGGCTTGGCAGCGGCACGCAGCTCGCGCTCGCCGTCGCGGCCGGCATGCGTCAGTTTTATCGCATGCCCGTGGCGGACGAGCATCCCCGCATCGGCCCGAGCGACGACGACCACTTTTTCGAGGCGGCCGACGTGCTCGAACTCGCGAAGGCGGTGGGCCGGGGCCGGCGTTCATGCGTGGGGATCCACGGGTTCAGTCGGGGCGGTCTGATCGTCGAGGCGGGAAGGTTTGTGCCGCCGCCGCAGCCCGCCACCGGCGACGAGTTTTCCCCGATGGTGGCGCGCGTGCGGCTGCCGTCGGCGTGGCGCTGCGTGGTGATCGTGCAACGGGACTCGATCGGTCTCTACGGCGAGCCGGAGAAGCGGGCGTTCGAGGAGCTGCCGCCGGTGCCGCGCGAGTTGGCGGCCGAACTCGCGCGGGTGGCCCTCATGGAGATGGTGCCCGCGGCCGTCGAGGGGAGGTTTGCCGAGTTTTCGCGGGCTGTGCGCCGCTACGGCGAACTCGCCGGGCAGCCCTTCGCTCCGGCCTCGGTGCAGTTGCCACACGCCGCCTCGACGGCGCACCTCATCGAACTGCTCGGCGAACTCGGCTTCCAGGGCGTGGCCCAGAGCAGTTGGGGGCCGGCGGTGATGGCGTGCTGCGAATCGCTCGAGGCGGCCGGGCTCCTCGTGGAGCGATTCGACGCGCTCAAGCTCCTGCCACAGTACGAGTCGGTGATCGCGAAGTTCGACGCGCAGGGAGCGGTGTTGCGCGTGGTGGAATGACCGTGGGGCAACCGTCCCGGTTGCCGATGCGGCCTCAACTCTTGGCAAGCGAGACGCTTGCCCCACGATCACTTCAGGAGGCCGTAGTCGCGGAGGGCGACGCGGAGCT
>CAZDTC010000408.1:0-2590 GCA_964508125.1 uncultured Candidatus Kuenenia sp. | reverse complement strand
TGGCGGGATGCTCGCGATCAACGCCAGTGGTGGCGAAGTGACTCTGACCAACCCCGCCAACGACGTGGGCTCGCTCACGGTGAGCAACCCCACCCGCGGCGTGGCGTTCCGCGACGCCAATGCCCTCGACATCGGGCAGGCTGGAATTGCCGGCGGCGCGGTGGAACTGACGGTCGGCGGGCTACTCACGCAGACCAACGCCGTGACGGCCTCTTCGCTTTCCATTACCTCCACGGCGGGCGGCCCGATCGCTTTCAACAACACGGCCAACGATGTCGATTCGATCTCGATCACGAACACGGGCAACGACATCGCCTTCACAGACCGCGACGACGTCGCGATCGGCAGCTTCCGCGGCCGTAACATCACGATCACCGCCGGGGGTGCCCTCACGCAGGCGGCCGGCGGGGCGATCACGTCGACGGGCACGTTCACCATCAACTTCACCGGCGCCAAGCAGCCGATCACGCTGGGCGGCGCAAACGACCTCACCGGATTCACCATCGACAACGGCACGCAGCCGGTCACGCTCAACGACGTCAGCGATCTGGAGATCGGCTCGATCGTCGCCGGGGCCGTCACGCTCACGGTTGGGGGCAACCTCCGCCAGATTGGAGCGATCGTCGCGCCATCGCTGACCACGTCGAGCACTGGTGGCAACATCGTTCTCGCCGCGGCCAACGACGTTGGCATGCTTTCCGCCAGCAATCCGGGCCGAGGCATCACGTTCTGCGATGCGAATGGACTGAACATCGCGGCCCTGACCGGTGGCGCTGTGAATCTCGCCGTCGGCGGCAACCTCACGCAGTCTGGTGCCATCTCCACCACGGCGCTCCGCGTCGATGCGTCCGCGGGCGACATCGTGCTCAGCAACGCCACCAACAACGTCGGCTCGATCGCCGGCACGAACCAGGGTCGCGGTTTTACGCTCGCCAATAACGGCACGCTGACGCAAGCCGCCGGTGTCGTCGCCGGTGCGCTGAGCATTTCCAATGGCACGGGCGACGTCCTCCTTGCCGCATTGAACGACGTCGGCAACCTGTCGATCGTCAACGGCGGGCGGGCAATACAGTTCAACGACTCGAACGGCGTCAACATCACGGGGCTCACCGGCGGCAACGTGCAGCTCACCGTCGGGGGCAGCCTGACGCAGAGCGGTCGCATCGCCGCCACGGATCTGAGCGTGACCGGGGCCGGCGGCAGCGTCATGCTGACTCGCGAAGACAACGCCGTCGGCGGCATCTTCACGGCCAACAATCCGTCTGGAAGCGTGTCGTTCTTCAATGCCTCGGGCGTGCGAGCCGGCCGAGTCGTCGCCGGCGGTGCAGGCCAGTTCAATGGCAACGTGCACCTCAAAGCCGTCAACGGGGCAATCCAGCTCACCGATGACGTGGTCGCCCTCGGCGACACTGTCAAGCTCGAGGCCCGTAATGGCACGATCTCGCAGGCCGCGGGCAAGACCATCGACGCGAACTCGGTCGTGTGGTTTGCCCAGGCTGCACCGACGCTGACTACGACCGCGACACAGTTCGGCCAGAATCTCACGCTTCCCGGCGCGACGCTGCCGCCGATCGTAAACAACTCGTCCGGTACGATCGCGATTTTCGACAATAGCGCGATGCAGGGCGACATCGTCGTGACCGCGCCCAACGCTGCGAAGGTCATCATTGCCGGTGTACTCGCTGCAGGCCCCGGCGGCAGGATCGATCTGCGGGGAATCAACGCCGATGCGGTCATCGAGATGCGGGGCGACGGCAACCTGCAGGGAACGCAGATCCTCGTCAGAAGTGCCGCCACGACGCTGACGTGGATCGTGTCAGGGGCCAATGCCGCCGACGCCGGCACGTCACTCTTCAATGTGGTCAACCGTGCGAACAGCGTCATGCCCAAGGTCGTGACGCAAGCCGCGACGGCTGCCGTCTCGCGGAGCCGCACTGCGCCACGGCCTCAGCCGACGCGGATGTCGACGATCGCCTCCGAGGCCGCTGCGATCGAAGTCCAGCAGTCGCTGCCCGTGGTGAACGTGCCGGTGACCTTCGTGACGCCCGCCACCATCACGGCCGCCGGCGGCGCTGTGTCGGGCTCGGGCCTGCGGCTTGGCGCGGGTGCCAGCCGCAGTCAGATCAGCAACCTCACGTTCCAGGGCTTCGCTGGCACGGGCATCGAGCTCGACCGCGTCCAGAACGCACTCGTCCAGGCCGTGACCGTCAACGGCGGGGCGACCGGAATCTCGGTTTCCGGAATCTCCACCGGCACGCGGATCTTCGGAAGCACGTTCCGTAACGCGCAGACCGGGCTCTCGCTCCAGTCGTCATCGCGGATGACCTTCGGCGGCCGGTCGGCCGGCCAGGCAAACCGGATCGAGAATGCGACCCGCGAGGCGATGTTTGCCACCGGCTTCGCCACCGGCACGCAACTCATCAAGACACAATTTGTCGGCTCGTCGCTGATCGTGCAGCGGAACGTTCGCGGCCTGAGGATCATCAAGTAATCGTTGCTGGGCGGCCGGAAGCGGCCCTCCCCCTCCCCGCTCAGCCGGCCGTTTCCACGATTTCGCTCCCGCCGCCAACGGTCTGCCGGCTGAAGAGGA
>CAZDTC010000407.1:0-2600 GCA_964508125.1 uncultured Candidatus Kuenenia sp. | reverse complement strand
AGGGCTGAGGCGAACGTCAAGCGAGAGGGCGTGGGCAGTCACGAGCCGGCGCGCATTAAAAAGAGCTCGGTTGAAGCCTGTCTTACGTGGTCACGCGGCGGCGGAGCGGGCGAGCACGGCGGCGGTGGCGGCGACGACGCTGTCGACGTCGATCGCGTCCATGGCCACGCGGTCGGTCTTGCGGTCGGCCCACGCGGGGCGAAGCGAGACCGGCGGCTCGACGGTGCGGTGGCCGGGGCCGTAGGGGCCGTTGCGCTTCGCCGGCACCGGGCCGAACAGGCCGACGCAAGGCGTGCCCACGGAGGCGGCGAGGTGCAGCGGGCCAGTGTCGCTCGAGATGAACACGCGGGCGAGCCGACAGAGTTCGCCGAGATCCTGGAGCGTGGTCGGCGGGGCCATGATCGCCGTGCCGCCGCTCGCGGCCACGATCCGTTCCGCCGCCTCGCGCTCGGCGTCGCCACCCCACACGATGATCGACGGCATGCCGCGACGGTCGAGTTCGCGGGCCACCGCCGCGAAGCGATCGGCGGGCCAGATCTTGGAAGGCCAGCCGGCGCCCGGATTGATCAGGGCGGGCGCGTGCGGCAGACGGAGCGAGGCGATCCACTCCTGCATCCGCAGGCGGCTCACCGGCCAGTGCGGCATGTCGAAGGCGGCGTGGCCCGTGCGGATCCCGAGCACGGAAAGAAGATGGAGGTTACGGTCGACGACGTGCGGCTCCGTTGCCTCGACGGCGTGCGTGTAGAACCGCCAGGCCTGTTCCCGCGACTCGGGTCTTGCGTGGCCGATGCGCACGCGGGCGCCGGAGAGCCACGTGGGCAACGCGCTCTTGAGCAGGCCCTGAAGGTCGAGGGCCACGTCGGGCTCGAAGTCGCGCAGTTGGCGGCGCAGCCCGCGGATCGCCGTGAACGACTTCATCCAGCCGCGGGGCAGACGGAAGAGGTGATCGATCGCGGGGTGGCCCGCCAGCACGTCGCCCGCGCGGCCCTCCACGACCCAGCCGATCCGCGCCCGGGGAAACGCCCGCTTGAGTGCGACGGCGGTGGGCACACCGTGGAGCACGTCGCCGATGGCGGAGAGCTTGACGACGATGATGGACTGCGGAGCATGCATGGAGGCGGGATTTTTCGCACCGCCGTGCCGCAGGGCAAGAGCAGTTTGGGGTGCGAAAATCGCCGCTCACACGAATCGAACGCCCCGCTCACATTTCGGAGCGCGACAGTTCACAGAGCGTGATCTCCGCAACCGTCTGTGGGCAGCTCCATACCAGGAAGAAGTGGGCTTCCCGGACGAGCCTTTCCGCGGGGTGGCCCGCGACGAAGCCGGCACCCTTCGTGGCCGTGAGCAGCGCCTGGGCCGCCCGCACCACGAGGCCGTTGGCGTCGGCCCGCAGGCGGTCGCGGTCTTCGGGAGGAGCGTCGACGGCAGCCCGCCACAGGCGACGCTCGAGTTCACCGGCCTCGGCCCGCAGGGCGGCCGCTACGGGCCTGAGCGCGGCGCGGCCTTCGCCCTCTTGGTCGAGCAGGGCGAGCGACGCCCGCGTGCTCCCGAGGGCGAGCGCCGTCGTGGAGAGCCCGCCGGTTCGCACGCCACCGCCCGGCTCCGGCACGATCACGTCGGCCGGCTCGACGCCCGCGAAGGTGACGCTCGACGTGCGGCTGCCTGAGAGCGCGAGCATCCGCATGGGCGGCGCGATCCCGAGCCCGGCGGCGGCGGTCGGCACCACGAAGAAGCGTTGCTCGCCGGCATCGTCGACCGCACCGGTGACGATCGTGTCGCTCGAGTCGGCGCCGGTCACCCAGGGGCAGAGGCCATCGAGCCGCCACCCGTTCCCTTTGCGGACAGCCGCGAGGGCGGGCCTGCCGAGGTGCCGCCGGCTCGTCGAGAGCTGCGCGATCCCGACCGTCGTGGTGGCCGTCCCGCGCGCGAGCGCGGGGAGCCGGGACTGCCGCACGGCCTCGGGACCGCTGGCGATGATCCGGCAGCCGCTGGCCCACTGGGTGAGCGCGAGCGCGGTCGTGAGGCACCGTTCCGCGACTGCGACGAGCGCCTCGAGGAGCACGACCTCGGAGGCGGCCGTGCCGCCGCAGGCCTCCGGGATGAAGCCCGCGAGCAGCCCCGAATCGGCAAGCATCGCGAATGCGCCGCTGCGCCACGGGCCCTCTTCGGCCGTCGCGGTCGCTCGCGCGGCGAGGGTGGTGCAGAGCGCATCGAGCGCGGCGTGGTCGGGGCTTGAGGCGACGGAGGAAAACATCGCCGTAGTATGAGCCCGCGCAGGCGGGGGTCGAAGCCCCAACAGTCGCCGGGTATACTCCCGGGCCTTCTGGCTACAGGTCCCACCATCTCCACATCACACCCGGAGGAACAGCCATGAGCCAGGCCGAGGAACAACTCTCGACGAGCTCGATCTCCCGCAACGGTGCGACCGCCGCCCCGCATCTCGCTCCGCCCCGCCTCGACGAGCTTTCGCCGCAGAATCTCTACGACAAGTGCATGGCGCTCGCCAGGAACCTCTGGTGGAGCTGGCATCCCGAGGTCACGAACCTGTTCCGGGAGCTCGACCCGATCCGCTGGCGGCAGCTCGACCACAACCCGATCGC
>CAZDTC010000406.1:0-2610 GCA_964508125.1 uncultured Candidatus Kuenenia sp. | reverse complement strand
CATGCTTCTCGAGCGTCGTTGCCCGCACGATCCGGTCCACCTCCACGATCTCGGCGTCGGTGAGCCCCGAGTAGGCCTTGGCCACGGTCACGAGCCGGCCCTCGTGCCACACGCCGAGCGTGTAGTCGCTGTGGAGGCCCGCACGGCGGCCGTGGCCTGCCTGCGCGTAGAGAAGGACGGCGTCGATTTCGAGCGGCTCGACCTTCCACTTCCACCAGTCGCCGCGCGTGCGGCCGGTGCCATAGGCGCTCGCCTGCCGCTTGAGCATCAGGCCTTCGACGCCGCGGTCGCGGGCTGTGGCCCGCGCGGCGGCGAGGTCGGCCCACGTGTCGGCGGCGACGCAGGGGGAGAGGTGCAGCGTGGCGCCGGCCGCGGGAAACGCCGGCAGCCCGAGCGATTCGAGCCGTGCCCGTCGGTCCGCGAGCGGCAGGCCGCGCAGGTCGCGACCCTGCTCCTCGAGCAGGTCGTAGGCCACGAACACGCAAGGCACGTCGGCGAGCACTTTCTTCGTGACCCGACGCCGGCTGATCCGCTTCGAGAGCGCGGCGAAGCCGAGCAGCGCGCCGTCGCGCACTGCGAGCAGCTCGCCGTCGAGCACGCTGCCCTCGGGGATCGCGGCGGCGGCGGCGAGGATCTCCGGAAAAGAGTCGTTGACGAGTTCTTCGCCGCGGGTCCAGATCGAGCAGGCGGCGCCGCGGCGCACGAGCTGCGCCCGGGCGCCGTCCCACTTCCACTCGGCCTGCCAGTCGGCCACCGGCCCGAGCGCCTCCGGCGGCTCATCGAGCGGCGCCGCCAGAAAGAATGGATAGGGCCGCCGCGCGTCGGCCGCCGTAGGTTCGGGCGTGAAGAGCCGCCGGTAATCGTCTTCCGTCTCGATGCCACCACCCATCAGCCGGTGCGTCATTACCGCCGGATCGATGCCCGCCACCTCCGCGAGCGCCCGCGCCACGAGCGTGCGCGACACGCCCACGCGGCAGCCCCCCGTGAGGAGTTTGTGCCACACGATCCGCTCGTCGGCCGCGAGCCGACGCCAGGCCCCGGCCACGATCTCGCGCTTCCGCGGCTCATCGGCCGTCCGCAACGGCTCGATCGTGTCGCGGATCCAGCCGGCAAGGCCGTTGTCGCCGTCCGCAACGTCGCCGGTGGCCAGCCCGGGTGGCGGCAGCACGAGCGCGAGCGTCTCGGCGAGGTCGCCCACCTGTGCATAGCACTCCTCGAGCAGCCACAGCGGGATCCCGGCCGCCTCGGCCGCCCACTCGCGGAGCAGCGTCGTCGACACCGCCCGCGACTGCTTGCCCCCGGAGAGGAGATGCAGGGCGCAGGCCGCGTCGGCGGCTGGGGCCTTGGAAAAATAGTCGCGGAGCGCCGCGAGCTTCTCGGTCGTGCTCGTGGTCGCATCGAGCCGCCAGTAAAGCGCGGCAAAGTCTCTCATGCGACCTCCTCCGCGACTGCGTCGTCGGCCGCGTCGTCCTCCGGGCCGCCGTCGTCGGGCGGGGGCTCGCCGGTGAACTGGGTTGCGAGTGGCGCAGCGTCGAGCCCGCGTTCGCGGAGCAGCCGGGCGAGCGAATCGCTCGCGCCGTGGGTGACGAGCACGCGCCGGGCCCGCGACGCCTCGATCGCCTCGAGCAGCCCGGGAAAGTCGGCATGGTCGGAGACGACGAACCCGCGCTCGCAGCCGCGCCGCCGGCGGATCCCGCGCACCGTCATCCAGCCCGACGCCGGCGCCACGCTCGCTTCACCAAACAGCCGCAGCCAGCGGCTCCCGGCCACCGACGGCGGCGCGATCACGAGCGCCCGCCCGTCGCCCACGCGCCGCGCCCGCGGTGGCACCGCGTCGATCGGCGGCAGCCGCACGCCGCTGTCGCGGTAGGCCCGCACCATCTTCATCACGGCGCCGTGCGCCACGATCGGCCCGATCGCGGGATCCACCATGGCCGCGATCCGCTGCGCCTTGCCGAGCGCATAGGCGAGGATCACGCTCGTGCGGCCGGCCGCCTGGTTCTCGCGCCACCAGGCGTTGATCTCCGCAGCCACTGTGTCCGGCTCGGCCCAGCGATAGATCGGCAGACCGAATGTCGACTCCGTCACGAACACGTCGGCCTCGACGTGCTCGAACGGATCGCACGTGGGATCCGCCTGCACCTTGTAATCGCCGGTGACCACCCATGTGACGCCCGCATGCTCGATCCGCACCTGCGCCGACCCGAGCACGTGGCCTGCGGAATGGAGCGACACCTTCACGCCGTTGATCGAGATCGACTCGCCGAACCGCAGCGTGTCGATCGGCGCCGCCCCGCCGATCCGCTCGCGGAGCACGAGCTTGCCGCGGGCCGCGCACAGGTAGCGATCACAGCCGGGCCGCGCATGGTCGGAGTGCGCATGCGTGACGATCGCCCGCGGCACCCGGCGCCAGGGATCGACGTAAAAATCCCCCTGCCGGCAGTAGAGCCCTTCGCGCGTGAGTTCGAGCAGGTCGGCCATCCCAGTAGCCTAGGCCCTCGCCGCCCCCTCGCCCAACTCACCCCCGTGGGGCAAGCGTCCCGCTTGCCATGTGGGACAGGCTTCAGCCTGTCATTGCCCCTTCTCGTACGCGCCGGCTCGTGACTGCCC
>CAZDTC010000405.1:0-2619 GCA_964508125.1 uncultured Candidatus Kuenenia sp. | reverse complement strand
AGCCCGAATCCTCCCTCAACTGGAAAGGAGGGAGGCGGCAGAGACGGTCGGTGCAATGTGGAGGAGCCGACGGGCAGATACGCGGCTTACTCCGAGCGCACCATCACAGTTGAGAATGGCCTAGCGATCGCCCTCGGCGACGGAGCATTGTGCCGCCGGGTCGGACGCCGGCGCGAACTCTCAGTCCGGCAAGCGGGACGCTTGCCCCACGAGATCGCACGCGACACCCCTGAGCTGGCCTTCAGCATCGCGAGGCGAGAGTCGGCTGTGGGCCGACGAGTTCTTGGAGTCGGCCGGTCGCGAGCAGCACGTAGAGCGCGGCGGCCACGAGGTCGGCCGTGGTGCCGGGGTTGATCGTGCCGGGGCGGGCTCCGCCAGGTGGCGGCACGAAGTCGGCGAAGCCCCGGCCCGACCAGAGATCGCGCTCGAAGAAGTGCACGGCCTCGGACCACGCGGCCGGGCCCGCCGCGAGCACGGCACCGGCGCGGGCCGACACGGCGGCGGCCACGGCCCCGCCGTGCTTGCGCGCGATCAGTGAATCGGGTGCCCGGGCCAACTGCTGGAGAAACCCCCGCACGATCGCAGTGCCAAGATCGTGCCCAGCGATGAGTTCGCGTTCGATGTCGGCCACGAGCCCGGCGAACAAGGGCTCGTAGCCGTAAGCCCAGAGCCGGGCGATCTGGTCGCGGTCGGCGGCGTCGCGCATCGCCGCGAGCAGGTCGGCCGGGGGCTCTCCCGCGACGTCCCATCGTCCGCGCGAGCCCATGCCGCCCGGCTGGGCCATGGCGATCGCCTCGTAGCAGGCGCGGGCGTCGGCGGCGTCGAGGCCCGCGAGCACCGCTGCCGCGGCCGCCGGTGTGGGCACGGTGCCCATGGGTACTGCAGCCAGCGGCGCCACGGCGAGCACGATGCCGAGATTCGCGTTGGAGCGCGTGACGCCCCGCGACGCTGCGACCGCGGCGCGGATCGTCTCCCCAAGCCTCCGCGAGGCCGCCGACTCGAACACCCCGGCGATCGCGCCGCCGGCAGCCACGAGCTCGGCGTGCGACAGGTCGGGATAGTCCACCTGTGGGTACACGTTGCCGGGCTTCGGCGCCGAGGCCTCGAGCGCGCAGGCGAGCGCGACGCACCAGCCGCGCGTGCCCGGCGGAAAGGCATGCGGCAGGCGGGTGGGTGTCATGGGTGGTTCCCGTGTGAAATGCCGACTGGCCTGTGGGGCCGGCCGTTCAAAGGTACACTGCTGGTTTCCGCTTCCCCACGCTTATCTTCCTGCCCGCCCCATGGCCACCGACGCCGCCCCGCCCGAGACCACCTTCGGCCCCGAGTGCTTCCTGAACCGCGAGCTGAGCTGGCTCGAGTTCAACCTGCGCGTGCTCGAGGAGGCCGAGAATCCCGACAATCCACTGGTCGAGCGGCTCAAGTTCCTCGCCATCTTCAGCTCCAACCTCGACGAATTCTTCATGGTGCGGGTCTCCGGCCTGCGCGAGCAGGCGTTCGGCGAGAGCGCGCCGCAGGACTACGCGCCCGACGGCCTTCGGCCGCTCGAACAGCTCGAGCGGATCGCGGTCCGCACGCAGGAACTTGTGGCCCGCCAATATCGCTGCCTCAAGGAGAGCATCGGGCCGGCGATGACCGCCGAGGGGTTCGAATTGCTCCGCTACGACGATCTGGAGGGGCAGCAACTCGAGGAAGTGGACCGTTTCTTCCGCGAACGCGCCCGGCCGATCCTCACGCCGATGGCGGTCGACCCCGCCCATCCCTCACCGCGTTACCACAACCGGGGACTGTATCTCGGCGTGATGCTCGAGCACATCGCCTCCGAAGATGCCGAGGCCCTCGGCCCGAAGCGCATGTTCGCCGTGGTCCAGGTGCCGCAGGTGCTGCCGCGGATCGTCGGCGTGACCGGCACCGCCCCGGGGCGGACCTCGTTCGTGCTGCTCGAAGACATCGTGGCGGCACGGCTTCCGGAGCTGTTCGGCGGCTTCGACGTGAGGTCGTGGACGGCGTTCCGGATCACGCGCGACAGCGATCTCGAACTCCTCGAGCAGGAGTCCGACGACATGCTGCGGCTGATCGAAGACCGGCTCAAGGCCCGCCAGCGGGGGCAGGCCGTCCGCATCGAGATCGCTTCGAAGGCCGATCAGTCGCTGGCCCAGCTGATCATCGACGAGGAAGGGCTGCGCAACTCCAGTCCCGGTGACGACGGCAAGGGCGGAGCCGCGACGGGCACGAAGGGAACCGCGGGCTATAGCGAGGTGTATCGGATCGATGGGCCGCTGGATCTCACGGCACTCTGGGAACTCTACAAGCTGTCCGGCCATGAACGACTCCGCGACAAGCCGTTCACGCCCCGGCTGCCGCGCGGCCTCGGCCGGCGCGGCGAAGACATCTTCACCGCGATCGCCAGGCAGGACATCCTTCTCCACCATCCCTACGAGTCGTTCGATCCCGTCGTCGACTTCGTGACGAGCGCGGCCAACGACCCGCGCGTACTCGCCATCAAGCAGACGCTCTACCGAACGAGCGGCGATTCACCGATCTCCCGGGCCCTGATCACGGCGGCCGAGGCCGGGAAACACGTCACGGCGCTCGTGGAACTCAAGGCCCGCTTCGACGAGG
>CAZDTC010000404.1:0-2630 GCA_964508125.1 uncultured Candidatus Kuenenia sp. | reverse complement strand
CGAGCTTCGTCGTGGCCTCGAACTTTTCGAACTTCCAGGCGATCGCCCAGCGCGGGCTCTTCGACGTGGCGCCGAGCCGCCGCTGCTGATCGAACCGATCGACCTTGACGACAAAGCCGTCCACCTCGAAGTCGAGGGCGTGGAGCTCTTCGATCAAGGCCGTGCCCCGCTCGACGAGGGCGTCGAGCGCGTGAAATTTCTCCGTTCCGGGGGCGACCGGCAGCCCGGCCCGCACGGCCCACGCGAGCAGCTCCGACTGCGAGGTCGCGCCGAGGCCGGCCGCATCGCCGACGCCGTGGCAGAAGAACCGCAACGGCCGCTTCGCCGCTTCCCGCGGATCGAGCAGCCGGATGCTGCCGGCGGTGACGTTGCGAGTGTTGGCGAACGGGGCGAGGCCGGCGGCTGCCTGGGCCTCGTTCAGGGTCACGAGGCCGGAGTTCGTCATGTACACCTCGCCGCGGACCTCGATCAGATCCGGCGGCTCGTCGAGATCGAGCACGAGCGGCACGCCGTGGATCGTGCGCACGGTGTGCGTGATGTCGTCGCCGACCGTGCCGTTGCCGCGGGTGGCCCCGAGCACGAGCTGGCCACGCTCGTAGGTCAGCGACACGGCCACGCCGTCGATCTTGAGCTCCAGGATCCAGTCGATCCGCGAGCCTCCGTCCTTCCCCTCGTGGAGCAGTTTCTCCACGCGCCGCCCCCAGGCCACGAGATCTTCCGCGCTGTAGGTGTTGTCCATCGAGAGCATCGGCAGCCGATGCTTCACCGGCTGGAGCTCGGGAACGGGCTCGTCTCCCACCCGCTGCGTGGGGCTGTCGGCCGCGACGAACTCGGGGTGCTTTTCCTCGAGCGCACGCAGCTCGTCGACGAGCCGATCGTAGTCGCGGTCGCTGATCTCGGGCCGCGCTTCTACGTAATACAGCCGGTCGTGGCGCCGGATCTCGTCGCGCAGCGTTGCGATCCGCTTCGCGGCCGACGCGGTCACGGCTGCTCGTCCCGGGGCGCGTTCCGCGGCTGCTTGCGGCCGCGGTATTCATCGAGCGCGACGGCACCGACGGTGGCCAGGGCGAGCACGGCAAGTTGGCCCGTCATGAGCGTTGTGCCGTGCCGGTCCATGAAGGTCTCGAGCGGCGACTTGGGGGCCCGCGCGGTTTCGAGCCGCGCGCCGCGCAGCACTGTCAGGCAGGAGCTCGCGGCCGTGATCGTGAACAGAAAGCCCACCAGCCCGAGCACGATGTAAAACGGATTTCGAGGGGCCTTCCGCATGCGGAAAGTATAGCCGTGCAGGCTTGCAGGCTGCAGGTCGCCCCACGTGGGGCAAGCGTCCCGCTTGCCGGCGTTTACTTCGCGGTTTCCCCGCACGCCGTGGGTTCGCCCTCGGCGTCGTAGCACTCGACGGCGCCGGAGCGATCCTTCGGCCGCGTGCCGATCGCGATCGAATCGACGCCCTTTTCATCCTTGATCTCGATCCGACCGCCCCCGGCGCCGATCACGCGGCCCATGTGGATGAGCACGGTGCCATCTTCCGCCTCGACCACGATCTCGCGGCAGGTGAGCCGCGACGTTTCGAGGTCGCCCACCTGTGCCGCGGCGAATTTCTCCTCCGGCACGGCGACGGCCCGCACGGCGAGGCCGATGGCGAGGAAGAGCAGCGGATACACGGTCCAGCGTTCGCGGCTGGTCATGGGGGAGCGTCTCCGGGAATTCGGAAGGGAATCAGTCGCCGTGCACCTGCCTGAGCCGGCCGGAGAGCCGGAGGATGAGCTGCACCCGCTCGAACTGGTCGAGCCAATCGCCCACGACCGCGGCGATCGCGTCGGCCGGTGGCGGCACGGCCCCGCTCGAGCAACTCTCGCCGAGTTGGGCTGCGGCCGCGGCCCGGTAAGCCGAGAGCGTCTTGTCGCCGTAGAAGAGGATCGGCGTGAAATCCTCGGAAAGGAACATCAGCGTGGGCACCCGCTGTCCGCCGCAGACCTTCAAGTGTGCCGCGATGTCGGGGCGGGCGTCACGGTCGAGATACCGCACGTCGAGCGCGGGCGAGGCGGCGGCGAAGTGGGCGAAGATCGGGCACTGGTTCACGCAGTCGCCGCACCAGGCGCCGGCGAGCACGAGCACCGGCATCTTCCGCACGAAACCGCCGAGCAGTGCCTTCTGGGCGGGCGTGAGCGACACGCGACCGTGGAAGGCATCCCAGCGGGCTCGCTGGTCGGGACTCGCATGGCGATCGAGGAACGAGCGATACGGCAGTGCGGCCTCGAACGCGGCCTGCCAGGCGGCGGGCGTGGGCGGCGCGCCGGCGTCGGGGATGGCGGCGGCGGGCGGGGTGATCTCGACGGGGGCTGCCATGCGACGCGTGCTCCAGGAGGGTGGCAAACTGGGCGAGAGCATAGCGTGCAGGCAAGGTTTTGCGCGGTAAATGATCGCTTCCGCCGCTGAAAAACCGGCATTGATTCGGGGAAAACAGCCCCCTACTGTCCCGCTCGCCTGAAGGCTGAAGGGCAGATGGAATCGCCCGACCCCGAGGCACGCCGGCAGCACGGATGCAACCGGAGCCTCGGGCCGACTCGCAGTGATCGTCCAATCGCTCCCGGAAACGGTTCAGGTTCTCCGCCCCCCTGGGACCTGGACCG
>CAZDTC010000403.1:0-2637 GCA_964508125.1 uncultured Candidatus Kuenenia sp. | reverse complement strand
GATGACCTCCTCGATCCGTCGGCCGTGAAGGCCGTGCTCACGCCCTGGCGCGAGCATCACGCTGACAACGGAATCATCGGCCCCGCCGTGCCCGACGCCTGGCGGGCGATCTACTTCAGCCGGTCGCCGGTGCCGGCCGCCCGCGACTGGAGCGATGCCCTGCTCGCGGCCACGCCGCCGCTCTACTGGCAGCACGTGGGCCTCTACGCCTACCGCCGCAGCGTGCTCGAGGAATGGAGCGACCTGCCGGACTCCCGGCTCGCCACCGTGGAAAGCCTCGAGCAGCTCCGCGTGATCGAGGCCGGAATTCCGATCGTGGCCGGCGCCATCGCCCACGCCGCCCGCGGCATCGACACGCCGAAAGACTATGCCGCCTTCGTAGCCCGCTGCCGCACGCCGTAACGCAGGGCAGGCTTCAGCCAGTCACTGCTTCAGCTGTCCCCGCCCCGCCCGCCTCACAATCACCCCGCCTTCTCCACCGGCACGAGTAGCACGCTCGCGTGCGCATGCACGAGCACGGCCTCCGACGTGCTGCCGAGCAGCCAGCGGGAGAGGGCGTCGGTGGGCGTGCGGCCCACCACGATCAGATCGTCGCCGTCGGCCTTGGCGGTCGCGATGATCTTCTCGCCGGGATTTCCTTCGACCACGATCGGTTCTGCGGCATGAAACGCGGCCGGCAGCGACTGCTTGAACGCCGCGAGCCGGCCGGCCAGGTCACTGACCTCCGCGGCATGCTCCTGCTGCCAGGCCTTGGCGATCGCGGCCGTGTCGGGATCGCGCGCCCGCTTCTCGAGCCACGCGGGGAGCGGCCCGGCGAGCAGTGACTCGGCAACCCCGATCACATGGCCCCGGGTCGATGCCGGCCAGTGGAGCATACCCAGCGTCTTGGCGACGGCCGTCGCGCTCTTCTCGTGGTGGCAGGCAAGCACGTGGAGCCCGCGGCCGGATGGGGCCGCGTTGCGCACGACGAGCACGGGCAGGTGGGCCCCGTGGAGCACCGCCCGCGACACGCTGCCGAGGAGCAGCCGCTCGACGGTGCCCATGCCGCGCGCTCCGACCACCACGAGGTCGGCATGCCACGACGCGGCCGCCTCCAGGATCCCCACGGCCGGGGCCTGTGCACTGTGAAGCGGCTTCACCTTCGCCGCGCACGCCTCCGGCAACTGCCGCTTCGCCTCGTCGATGATCGCCGCAACCGCGCCGTCCACCATCGCCCGCGGGCTGCCCGGGAGCTTTCGCTCGAGCTCGAGCGGCGAGAAATAGACGGCCACCTCGTCGACTGCGGGATCGACGAGCCGCCCGGCAAACGCGACGGCATCGAGCGAGGCGGCCGATCCATCGACGGCGATCAGTACTTTCATGGGTGTGTGCTCCAAGGGCTGGGCAGACGCGGAAGGAATCTTAGCCGATCCACACCTTCGCGGGCTCACCGGGCACCTCGCGGGCCAGCCGGGGCACGGCGTAGCCGGGCAGCCGGCGGCGCAGGGCATCGAGCAGTTCCCGGGCCCGCTCTTCGCCCACTTCGAAGTGGGCCGTGCCGCGCACGCGGTCGAGCAGGTGCAGGTAATACGGCACCACGCCGAGATCCACCAGCCTTTCGGAAAGCTCGGCGAGCACGTCGGCCGAATCGTTGACGCCCGCGAGCAGCACGGCCTGGTTGAGCAACACGGCCCTGGCCGCCGCCAGCCGCCCGGCCGCCGCCGCGACGCCGGCATCGAGCTCCGCCGGGTGGTTGGCATGCACCACGACAACGCAGGCCAGCCGCGTGCTCCGGAGGATGCCGGCGAGCGCGTCGGTCACGCGGGAGGGCAGCACGATCGGCAGCCGGGTGTGGATCCGCAGCCGCCGCACGTGCGGCAGCGATTCGATCCGTTCGACGAGTTCGCCGAGCCGGTCGTCGTCGAGCAGCAGCGGATCGCCCCCGGAGAGGATCACTTCGCTGAGCGAGGTGTCGGCGGCGATGGCGCCGAGCGCGGCCTCGAGGCCCGCCCGCGTGGCCCCGCTCTCGGCATAGGGAAATTCGCGGCGGAAGCAGTAGCGACAGTTGACGGCGCAGCCGGCCGCCGCGAGCACGAGCGCCCGGCCCGCATACTTGTGCACGAGGCCCGGAGCGGCGAGCGCGTCGCGCTCGTGGAGCGGGTCGGAGATGAACCCGGCGATGTCCCGACCTTCAGCGCCGGTCGGCAAGACCTGCAGGAGCAGCGGATCGCGGGGATCCCGCGGCCGCATCCGGGCCACGAAGCTGCGCGGCACGAGCAGCGGAAACTGCGCGGCGGCGGCAGGAAAGGCGGCGGCGGAGAGGCCGAGCAGTTCGCACAGTTCGCCGACATCGCGCACGGCCGCGGCCAGCTCCCGCTGCCAGGCCTCGCGGTGGCCATGTGCATCGGCGCGGGGGGCGGCGGACGAGGGCACGGGGTGTCTTTCCTGCGGGGAAGCGAGCGGGCTGCCGGCCCGAAGCCGGACGTTGACAGTTTTCCGCGGGGTGACCACTCTTGGGGGCCCGGCGGATTTCCACCGGAGTGAACGCAGTCTTCAGGATACGGGAGGCACCGGTGGCCGGCTACAACACGAGCGAATTCAAGAAGGGGCTCAAGGTCCAGATCGACGGCGACCCCTACATCATGATCGAGTGCAACT
>CAZDTC010000402.1:0-2639 GCA_964508125.1 uncultured Candidatus Kuenenia sp. | reverse complement strand
CGTCCGGCGACGGGATACGGGGAGCTCGAAGCCGGCACGCATGAACGACCCGGCTGGTCGGTCACGCGCCCTTCACCGCGGCAATCAGTTCGAGGACGTTTTCGACGGGCGTCTGCGGGAGGACGCCGTGGCCGAGATTGAAGATGTGGCCGGGGCGGCCGGCGGCCTGGGCCAGGATCTCGCGGGCTCGGCGGCGCACGGTGTCGCGGTCGGCGAGCAGCACCGCGGGGTCGAGGTTGCCCTGCACTGCGCGATCGGAGCCGACCGCGCGCCAGGCGTCGTCGAGCCCGATCCGCCAATCGATGCCGATCACCGTGCCTCCGGCTTCGCGGAGCAAGGGGAGGAGCGCGGGATTGCCGGTGGCGAAGTGGATGACGGGGCCGAGCCGCATCGCATCGGCGAGCGCTGCGCGGCTGTGCGGAAGGACGTAGCGCCGGTAGTCATCCGGGCCGAGGCAGCCCACCCAGCTGTCGAAGAGCTGCACGATCTGGGCGCCCGCCGCGAACTGGGCGACGAGATACCGGCTTACCGCACGGGCGAGCTTGCCCATCAGGTCGTGCCAGGCCGTTTCGTCGCGATACATGAGCGACTTCGTGTGCAGCCAGGCCTTGCTGCCAGCGCCCTCGATGCAGTAGCTCGCAAGCGTGAAGGGCGCCCCGGCGAAGCCGATCACGGGGATCGAGTCGTCGAGGCCGTCGCGGGTCGCCCGCACCACGTCCATCACGAAGCCGAGAAGACCGAGATCTTCGAGTTCGCGGAGACGGCCCACTTCGGCGGCCGTGCGGATCGGATTGTGGATCACGGGCCCCTCGCCCACCGTGAACTCGAGGTCCATACCCATCGGCTCGAGAATCGGGAGCAGGTCGCTGAAGATGATCGCGGCATCGACGCCGAGCCGCTCGACCGTGGCGATCATCACCTCCGCCGAGAGGCGCGGGTTTTTGCAGAGTTCGAGAAAACTCGTCTTCTCGCGCACCGCCCGATACTCCGGCAGATAGCGGCCGGCCTGGCGCATCAGCCAGATCGGCGTGCGTTCGACCGGCTCCATCCGGCAGGCCCGCATCATGAGCGACTGCCGGCGCCGTTCCGCAGGGGTCGCGGCGGAGGAGGTCACGAGGCTGGAACGGATGTCGGGCATGGGCGAGAGTATACCTGCGGCCCCACTCCACTCCGGGCTGGTCGAACTACAATACGGAAGCGTCGGTACAGAAGCTTCGCGCGGTGATTATCGCCCACGGCACGTTTCGATGACCGCCTTCATCTCCGGCATCTCCGTCGTCTGCTTCGCGGCGAGTTACCTCGTCGCGCTGGGCTGCGAGGCGTCGCGGCCTCTCTTCCGCTCGGGCGTGCGGGGCGCTCTGCTCGTGGGCTTCGCCGCAGCGGGCTTCTTCGCGCACACGCTGTTCCTGGCCTGGCGGGCGGCGACCGAGCCGGCAGTGCCGCTCTCGAGCGCATTCGACTGGTATCTCCTCGCCGCGTGGCTCCTCGCCGGCGGCTACCTCTGGATCATGGTCGCCAATCCACGAACCCAGGTGGGTCTGTTCGTGCTGCCGGTCGTGCTCGGCCTCGTCGGGGCGGCGCAACTCTCCAGCCGTGCCCCCTTCCCGCAGAGCCCCGCTACGCAGATCTGGGGAGCGATCCACGGGTCGTTCAACCTCGCGGCGAGCGTGGCCGTGGCCGGCGGCGCTGTGGCGGGCCTGATGTGGCTGATCCAGGCGACACGGCTCGCCCGCAAGCGTGCCCCTGCGCAGGGCCTCCGCCTCCCCAGCCTCGAACTGCTTGCTTCCACCACCAGCCGCGCCGCTCACGTTGCGGCCTGGACGGCCGCCGCAGGCTTCATCTCGGGGCTCGTGCTCAATGCCGTCAACCACCGCCGTGGGCTCCTCGAGACGGTTCCCTGGACCGATCCCGTCGTACTCCGCATGGCGATGCTCGTGGCATGGCTCGTGGCGGCAGCCCTCGCGGCCCGGGCTCTCGCCCGGCGGCCCGATGCGGCGCGGGTCGGCGCATGGCTCTCGCTCGTGAGTTTCGCCGTGCTCACTGCCTCGATCCTATGGGGCGTCCTCGGCCCCACTCGTCACGGCGTGCCGCCGACGCATGCGGCTGCCACGAGCGAGGCCGCACCATGACGCTCGCCTTCGTGGGTGGCACCCACCGCACCGTGCCGCTGGCGCTCCGCGAGAGGCTCGCCTTCTCCGCCGAGCAGGCGGCCGAGGCACTCGGCCGCTTCCGCGACCGCTTTCCAGGCCGCGAGGTCGTGCTCCTCTCGACCTGCAACCGCGTGGAGCTCTATGCGGCGGGCGAGGAGGCCGCCGTGCCACCGCCGGCCGAGCAGCTCGTGTCGTTCCTCGCCGAGTGCCGCGGCATCGACGCCTCCGTGCTCGCGCCGGTACTCGCCAGGGAAAGCGACGAGGCGGTGGTGCGGCACCTGTTCAGCGTTGCCTCCGGGCTCGACAGCATGGTACTCGGCGAGCCGCAGATCGTGGCCCAGGTGAAACAGGCTTGGGCACTCGCGCAGCGGCATGAAACCACCGGCCCGCTCACCGGCGGGATGTTTCAGGCGGCCCTGCGCACGGCGAAGCGCGTGGCGAGCGAGACGGCGCTCGGCCGCGAGCGGCTCTCGATCCCGAGCGTGGCCG
>CAZDTC010000401.1:0-2650 GCA_964508125.1 uncultured Candidatus Kuenenia sp. | reverse complement strand
ACAACACCGGCTTCTACATCGGCAACACCAACGGCGGCTTTGCCCAGGCCTTCGACTACGCCGGCCACGGCGACTACTGCGTGCTCGCCGACGGCGACAAGCTCGGCGTATACGACGGGCTCTATCTCAAGCTCCGCGCCGAGCACCGCTACGGGGAGACGATCGTGGGCAACGTGGGCTGCTTCATCTCGCCGACGCTGATCGCCGACCTGCCGGTCTACAACAGCGAGGAGTTGTATCTGACCAACGTCCTACTCACGCAGGAACTCACCGACGCGTTCTCCGTGTTCGCCGGCAAGATGGACACGCTCGATGGCGACATGAACGCCTTCGCCCACGGGCGGGGCAAGACGCAGTTTTCCAACATGGGATTCGTGTTCAACCCGATCGTGGGCGCGACGGTGCCCTACTCCACGCTCGGGGCCGGGTTCGTGTTTCATCCCGAGGACGGGCCGATGGCGATGGTGACCGTGCTCAACTCGACCGACACGACGGCCACAAGCGGCTTCGACACGCTCTTTAGCGACGGCATGCTCCTGTCGGCGGCCGTGCGGCTGCCCACCAACTTTTTCGATCTCCCAGGGCATCAGCTCGTGGGCGGCACCTGGAACAGCCGCCTCTACACGTCGATCGCCGAGGCCTACATCCCCTACCCCGCCGTGCCGACGCCGTCGTTCCGCGGCTCGTGGTGCCTGTATTGGAACTTCGATCAGTTTTTGTTTGTCGACACGGCCGACGCGACGCGCGGCTGGGGCCCATTTGGCCGCGCGGGCGTCGCGGACCCGAACACGAGCCCGATCAACGCGTTTTTGAGCTTCGGGGTCGGCGGCAACGTGCTCGGCCGAATGCGGCGCGACGACACGTTTGGCGTCGGCTGGTATTGGGCGTCGGCGAGCCCGCAGATCGGCACGCTGATCACGTCGCAGTTGGGCCCGGTCGGCGACGGTCAGGGCGTCGAGTGTTTCTACAACTACGCCCTCACGCCCGCCGTGCGCATCACGCCGGACGTGCAATACGTCGTGCCGGCGCTGCGCTCGGCGGAGCCGGCCCTGATCGCCGGCGTGCGGGCGCTCGTGAGCTTCTGAATCACGGAGCGCTCGTCGTCGGCGCCTGCTCTTCGCCCTCATGTGCGGGCCGGTCGTCATAGACGCCGCTGAAGACGGCGAGATCGATCTCGAAGGGCCGCTTCGACACCGAAAGTTCGCCTGCGAACGGATAGGCCAGGAGGCAGACGATGTAGAGATTGAGGCTGATGACGAGCGCAGCCAGGGTGGTCATCACGATCTGAAGACGCATGTTTCCGACGCTGAAGAGGCCCGCGAAGAACATCGTGACGACGCCTCCCAGAATGAGCGACACCCACTCGACCATCGGGATCCCATACTCGGCCATTCCGGCCCGCTCGCGACGCCTGTCCCAGAGATCCTCGATTTTCCCCAGCATGTTTGGATAGACCGTCTTGTCCACCTCCGTCGTGGGCTCGAAATCGTGGAGTGACCGCGCCAAAGCCAGTGCTGTGCGCCGGGCTGCCACACTCATCTTCGCCCGCTCCATGGCGGGCCACTCGAACTTCACGACCTGCTCGGCGTAGTCCCGGCAGAGGCCCTGCACCCGCGACCGTTGCGGCTCGGGGAGCCTGTCCGCCAGCAGGAACGCGTCGGCGAGACAGTTTGATTCCGACTGGACGATGTCCATCGCCTTCTCGAAGTGCGTCATCGCATCGACGACGATCAGCCCCAGCAGGACGGCGTAGAGGGTGCCGACAATGGCCAGGACGTTGCCGGTGGCATCGTGCGCCGCCCTCAAGGCATCGGCGGAAAAGAGCCACCGGGCCACAGCCACGGCCGCGAGCGCGGCCATCATGCCGCTTACGACGATCGCAATCCCGATCCAGCACCCCGAATACTCCACGGCCACTCCTCCTCGAGCAGAGAAAACACGTGCAGCATTTAACGGGAGAAACGGGGGTTTTCCAAACCCATCTCTCTCAATCCGATGATGTTTCGGCGTACTGCCGGCCCGAAATCGGAAAGTTCTCTGCCGATCGTCTCCGCGGCCTATACTTCTTCAGCAACGATCTTTCCTCTCGGAGCTTTCTCCATGGCCGAAAAACACACCAACAACTGGCCGGATCTCCTGATCGGCCTCTACGACAACCTTACCGGGCGGCGGGCAGAGATTGCCTACCAGTTCGACGACATGCACATCAAGATTCCGAGTGGCACCGGCCCGACGGCGGAGCACGCCGAATGGGTGCTGCACGGCACGCTCAAGATCCGCACAAGGGACACGGGTTCGTCCCCAAACTGATTCTGGCCGGGCGACTCACGGGAACGCTGGATGGTCGCCCGGTCGTGATCGATGCCGATGACCGCGGAGTGATTGTTTCGTTTGCATCGGTGGCGACGGCGTGGGCGGCGCGGCGCTCGACAACGGCGCTCGTGCCGGTGCTCGCCGTCGCGCAGCGGTGCGCTGTTCCGGTGCGGTTGAACGTGGCGGGGCTCGTGTCGCTGGAGGTGCTTCCCAAGCCCAGTCGCGTCGTGCGGATGCTGGCGCCGCAACTCGCAGACCTGCTCTGAGAGCGACGCGGCGTGCGGTGGAGGGTTTGATCAACAAGGGGGCCAGGTCATGCTCGGTTCGCTCCGCTACC
>CAZDTC010000400.1:0-2652 GCA_964508125.1 uncultured Candidatus Kuenenia sp. | reverse complement strand
GTGGCCCTCGCCAACGCGCTCGCGCACACCGGCCTGCCCATGTTTGGCGTGCTCAAGTTCCTGGGGAAGTCGCGCGTCTTGACCACGGCCCGCAACCTCCCGAAGACGATCCTCGCCACGCTGGCGACCGCGGCCGCGGTGGCGGCGCTCGTGCTCGTGCCGGCCGACCTCCGGCTCGAGGGGAAGGGCACGCTCGAGCCGGTGCATCAACGCGACGTGTTCGTGGGGATCGACGGCGTCGTCGAGTCGATCTCTCCCGGCATCGAGCACGGGGCCGACGTGAAGGAGGGGCAGTTGCTCGCCACGCTCCGCAACATCGAGCTCGACGTGGCCCTCACCGACGTCCTCGGCCGCAAGGCGGCCAGCGAGGAGCAGCTCGTCTCCACCCGCCGCGCGCTCCTCGAAGACCAGAAGATCTCGGCCGACGAGAAGACGCGGATGGCTGGCCGCGCGGCACAACTGCAGCGCGAGATCGAGAGCCTCGAGGAGCAGCGAAAACTCTACGAGACGAAGAAACTCGACCTCGCCGTGCGCAGCCCGATCGACGGCGTGATCGTCACCTGGCAGGTGCGCGACAGGCTCATGCTCCGCCCTGTGGAGAAGGGGCAGGTGCTCATGAACGTGGCCGACAAGACGGGCCCCTGGGAGCTGGAGGTGCATCTCCCCGACGACCGGCTCGGCCACGTCAACCGCGCGGCCGCCGAGGCCCGGGCCGCGGGCCGCGCCCTCGAGGTCGACTACATCCTCGCCACCGACCCCGGCACCCGCCACCGCGGCACGGTGCGCGAGATCCACGAGCAGGCCGAGGTGCGCGGCGAGCAGGGCAATACGGTGCTCGTGCGGGTGACGATCGATCCCGATGGCCACGAGAAGGAGGAGCTCGGGGCGGGGGCCAGCGTCACGGCCCGGATCAACTGCGGCCAGCGGCCGCTCGGCTACGTGATCTTCCACGACCTGCTCGCGTTCATCCAGCAGCAGATTTTGTTTCGTCTTTGGTGAGGGCCTCTTCATGTTCCTGCGTGTCTCCATCTTCCGGTTTGTGATCGCCTGTCCGGTCGCGTGGGCCTGCACGCTCGCCGTGGCGGCCGACGACGCCTCCCGCTCCGATCCCGTGCTCCAGCGCTGCCTCGTGTCGCTGATCGAGGAGGCGAAGGTGCCGGCCCGCGAGGCGGGCGTGCTCGTGGAGCTCGGCGTGCGCGAGGGCGACGTGGTGGAGAAGGGGGCCCTGATCGCGAAGATCGACGACAGCCAGCCGCAGATGGAGCGCCGCAAGGCCAAGGCCGAGCACGACCAGGCCGTGGCGAAGGCCGAGAGCGACGTCGACGTGCGCTATTCGGTCGCCGCGGAGCTGGTGGCCGAGGCGGAGCACAAGAAGGCCCTCGAGTCGCACGCCAAGGTGCCCGGCAGCGTCACGGAGGTGGAGCGCGACCGGCTCAAGCTCAACGAGAAGAAGGGGGAGCTCCAGATCGAGCAGGCCCGCCTCGAGCAGCGGCTGAGCGCCATCGCCGCGCAGTCGAAGGAGGTGGAGGTGATGGCCGCGGAGAGCGCGATCGACCGCCGCCTGATCAAGAGCCCGCTCGATGGAATGGTGGTGCAGGTGTTCCCGCACCAGGGGGAGTGGATGCAGCCGGGCGATCCGCTCGCCCGCGTGGTCCGCACCGACCGGCTTCGCGTGGAGGGCTACGTCGATTCCGCCCGCCACGACCCGGCCGAGGTGAGCGGCCGGCCCGTGACGGTGGAGGTCGTGCTGGCCGGCGGACGGCGCGAGTCGTTCAAGGGCAAGATCGTGTTCACGAGCCCGCTCGTGGAGAGCGGCGGCGACTACCGCGTGTTTGCGGAGGTGGACAACCGCCAGGATCCGGGCTCCCGGCAATGGCTCCTCCGCCCCGGCCAAACCGCCACGATGACGATTCACCGCTAGCGACGTGGGGCAAGCGTCCCGCTTGCCTGAAACCGTGGGGCGAGCGTCCCGCTTGCCTGAAAAAAGTATGCCCGCCGCCGACGCCTTCCGCTCGAGCACGACCCGCGCCGTGGGCCTCAAGCGCCGCGGCGACCTCGTGACCACGCGCCAGCTCTACCAGGGCCAGGCCTGGTGGGTGGTGAAAGACCCGATCGCGCTCTCCTACTTCCGCTTCCGCCCCGAGGAATACGCCCTCCTCGAGATGCTCGACGGCGACGTGAGCCTCGAGCAACTCAGGGACCGGTTCGAGGCGAAGTTTCCGCCGCGGCGGATCAAGCTCGACGAGCTCGCCCGGTTCATCGCCACGCTCCACCGCTCGGGCCTGGTGGTCGGCGACCGGCCGGGGCAGGGGCCGCAGCTCTTCGAGCGCCGCCGGCAGCGGATCTGGAAGCAGTGGCAGGCGTGGCTGGGCAACATCCTCTCGCTGCGCTTTCGCGGCATCGATCCCGACCGGATCCTCACGCGGCTCGATCCGTGGCTTGGCTGGCTGTTCGACCCGCCGGCGATCGTGGCCGTGCTCGTGTTCGCGGCCAGCGCCCTCCTGCTCGTGCTCGTGAACTTCGACGTGTTCCGCGCGAAGCTTCCCGAGTTTCACCAGTTCTTCGCCTCGGGCAACTGGCTGTATCTCGCGGCGGCGCTGGCGATCACGAAGATCCTCCACGAATTCGGCCACGGGCTCTCCTGCAAGCACT
>CAZDTC010000399.1:0-2655 GCA_964508125.1 uncultured Candidatus Kuenenia sp. | reverse complement strand
TCACGATCATCGATCCGCTCGGCCTCGGCAAGCAGTTCGCCGGCTTCATGCACCTCGTCGATCACGACGAGCTCCTCGTCACGAGCCGAATCTGGACGGAACCCCAGCAGATCGAGCAGCGGCTGGCAGACATCACCGAGCAGATGGAGGTGGTGATCCAGAAATACCTGCGCAACGAATACGAGTCGATCGGCGCCTACAACGCCATCGCCGAAGTGCCGGAGCCCTATCGGTTCGTCGTCGTCGCCAACTTCCCGGCCAACTTCACGGAGACGAGCGCCCGTCGGCTGGCGAGCATCGCCACCAGCGGCGCCCGCTGCGGCGTGTATCTCATCGTGTCGGTCGACACGAAGGTCACGATGCCGGCCGACTTCAGTCTCGCCGAATTGGAGAAGCACTGCACCACGCTCGTGCTCAAGGATGGCACGTTCACCTGGACCGATCCCGAATTCTCGAAGTGGCCTCTGGCCGTCGAGCAGATTCCGTCCGACGAGGTGTTCACCAAGATCATCCAGCGGGTGGGGAAGGCCGCGAAGGCCGCCAAGCGTGTCGAGGTGCCGTTCGACCGCGTGGCGCCCAAGGAAGAGGAGTGGTGGCACGGCAGCACCGCCGGCGAGGTGCTCGCGCCGCTGGGCCCCGCCGGCGCGAAAAAGCTGCAGTATCTCAAGCTCGGCAAGGGCACGAGCCAGCATGTCCTGATCGCGGGCAAGACGGGCTCCGGCAAGTCGACGCTCATGCACGCGATGATCACGAGCCTCGCGCTGCAGTACAGCCCCAACGAGATCCAGTTCTACCTCATCGACTTCAAGAAGGGCGTCGAGTTCAAGCTCTACGACCACTACAAGCTGCCGCACGCCCGCGTGATCGCCATCGAGAGCGAGCGCGAGTTCGGCCTCTCGGTGCTCGAGCAGCTCGACCGCGAGCTGAAGCGCCGCGGCGACCTGTTCCGCGACCTCGCCGTGCAGGACGTCGCCGGCTTCCGCCAGACCGGCCATCCCGACCCGATGCCGCGGATCCTGCTTTTGATCGACGAGTTCCAGGAAATTTTCGTCGAAGACGACAAGCTCGCCCAGGAGGCGGCCCTGATCCTCGACCGGCTCGTCCGCCAGGGCCGTGCCTTCGGCATGCACGTGATCCTCGGCTCGCAGACGCTCGGCGGCTCCTACAGCCTGCCCCGGGCCACCATGGGCCAGATGGCCGTGCGCATCGCGCTGCAGTGCAACGAGGCCGACTCGAGCCTGATTCTTTCCGAAGACAACACGGCTGCCAGGCTGCTGACACGCCCCGGCGAGGCGATCTACAACGATGCCAACGGCATGGTGGCCGGCAACAACCCGTTTCAGGTCGTGTTTCTCAACGACGAGCGCCGCGAGCGCTACCTCGGCGCCCTCCGGGCCCTGGCCGACCGCCGCACCGACATTCCCGCCCTGCCCCGCATGGTGTTCGACGGCAACGAGGCCGCCGAGCCGTCGGGCAACCGGCTCCTCGAGGAACTGCTCGCCTCGAACACGGTTCACGGCCGCGAACTGACGGCGCCCCTGGCGTGGCTCGGCGACGCGATCGCGATCAAGGATCCCACCGCAGGGATCTTTCGCCGGCAGGGAGGCGCCAACATGCTCGTCGTCGGGCAACGCGAGGATCTGGGCACCGCGATCCTGGCGATGTCGATGGTGAGCCTGGCCGCAGGGCACGATCCTTATCCCGGCGGGGCCACGGGCCGCCCGGGACGGTTCATCCTGTTCGAACCGGCGATCGCCGAGGAAAACCCGGAAATTCTGCTCTCGAAGCTCGTCGGCAGCCTGCCGCACGAGACCGAAGTGGTGGGGCGGCTCGGCGTGCCCGACGCCTTGGATCGGATCGCCGCCGAAGTTCGTCGCCGGGTCGACAACCAGGTGCTCGATGGCGAGGCCGTGTTCGTCGTGATCCGCGATCTCGCCCGGTTTCGCGAACTCCGCAAGTCGGACGACGGCTTCGGCTTCTCGTTCGGTTCCGAGAAGAAGGTGGGGCCCGCCCAGCACTTCCTCGACATCCTCCGCGACGGCCCCACCGTCGGCATCCACACGATTCTGTGGTGCGACTCACTCACGAACCTGATGCGCACCTTCGAGCGCGGCGCGCTCAAGGAGTTCGAGCTTCGCGTGCTGTTCCAGATGAGCGGCTCCGACTCGAGCCAACTCATCGACAATCCGCTGGCGAGCAAGCTCGGCCCGCAACGCGCGCTCTTCATCCACGAGGAGACGGGCACGTTCGAGAAGTTCCGTCCGTACGCGTTCCCCAATCCGGAGTGGCTCGCCGGCCTCTCGACCCGCCTCCGCGAACGCCCTCAGGGCACGCCCGGCGACCGCCCCGAGGCGACATCCGCACCGCCGCCTGCCGCCCCGGCTGCCGCCGAAGCGGACGAGAAATTCGACTTCGGCTTCAGCGGCGCGGAAGGCGAGTTCAACTTCACCAAGTTCCTCGACGATCCCCCGAAGCCCGACGCCCCATCCACGTAGGACAGGCTTCAGCCTGTCTCTGCCGTATTCAATACGCGCCGGCTTCGGGCTCCCCGCATCCCATCGCCGGACGTTCACTCTCGTTGAACGCGCGACGGCTCGTGACTGCCCGACCCTCTCGCTTGACGTTCGCCTCGGCCCTCCCGGCCTCGGCTCTCTG
>CAZDTC010000398.1:0-2656 GCA_964508125.1 uncultured Candidatus Kuenenia sp. | reverse complement strand
GCGTGTGGAGCCGCTGCGGCACCTTCGTGATCACCTCGAAGCCCACCCACATCGCGAGCAGAAACACGGTGAGCAGGCGGATGAACCGTGAAGCCGGATCCTCGGGCAGCGCGGCGTCGGCGAACAGCACCGGAAGCAGAAGCGACGGCATCGGCAGGACTCCACGGACAGGCGAAAGAAAGGAATGGTGAAGGGGTCGGTCAGGATGCAGCGGCAGGCTCGAGCGGCGGCAGGCCGGCCCGCTCGCGGACCTTCGGATGAACGATCTGGCCACCCTTCGCCACGAGCGTTTCGCGGCAGATCTCGTCGTCGGCCGCGATCTCGGGGAAGCCGCACGTGGCGAGGTGGCCGAGGAAGGTGGCGATGTTCTTGGCGTAGAGCTGGCTCGTGTGAAACTGCACTTCAGCGGCGAGGTTGGTAGGGCCGAGGATCGTGACGCCGTCGATGATCACGGTGTCGTCGGGAGCGGAGCCCTCGCAGTTGCCACCGCGCTCGGCGGCCATGTCGACGATTACGCTGCCAGGCCGCATCCGGGAAACCATCTCGCGGGTCACGAGCACGGGGGCCCTCTGGCCGGGGATCAGCGCCGTGCAGATCACGATGTCGCTGTCGGCCACGACCTTGCCGAGGAGCTCGCGCTGCTTGGCGTAAAACTCCTCGCCCATCGCCTTGGCATATCCGCCTGCCGCCTCGCTCGTGCCCGTCTCGAGCGGCAGTTCCACGAATTTCGCGCCGAGGCTCTGCACCTGTTCTTTCACGGCGGGTCGGACGTCGTAGGCGCTCACTTGCGCCCCGAGCCGCTTGGCGGTGGCGATGGCCTGGAGGCCGGCGACGCCGGCGCCCAGGATCAGCGCCTTGGCGGGCGAAACCGTGCCGGCGGCCGTCGTCATCATCGGCAGGATGCGGGGCAGGGCGGTGGCGGCCACGAGCACGGCACGGTAGCCGGCGATGTTCGCCTGGCTCGAGAGCACGTCCATGCTCTGGGCCCGCGTGATCCGCGGCACGAGTTCGAGCGAGAAGAGCGTCGCGCCGCGTTCCGCAGCTTCGCGGCAGGCTTCGGGCGTCGAGAGCGGATCGCAGAGGCCGATGATCACCAGCCCGGGGCGGATGCGGTCGCGGTCGGCACACCACGAGTCGCCGCAGGCGCCGGCCGTGCGCACCGCGAGCACACAGTCGGCCGCGAACACCTCGTCGCGTGACACGATCTCCGCTCCGGCGGCGCGATAGGCGTCGTCGGAAACTCCTGCGGCCTCGCCGGCACCGCTCTCCACCAGCACCGTGATCCCTCCCGGCAGACCGCTGCAGGCTTTTTTCAAAGGGGCGATGGCGGCCGGCACGAGGGCCACGCGGCGCTCGCCCGGGAATCGTTCTGCAGCGACGGCAACCTTCATGGGTCGGGGCCTGTGCGGGAAACTGGGGCGATGAGGCACGCGGAATCGTGGTCAGTGTGCTTGGCGGAACCCGGGCTGGCAACACCGCGAGGGACAGGGGCGATTCCCCTGCGAAAACAGGCGTTCGCGCTCCCTTGCGGGCGGCAGTGCGGCCGCTTGCCGGGGTGGCATGGCATTGGTAGCATCCGGGGCTCCCATTCACGACACGACAGGTTCAGATCGATGAAAACATTCATGGCGAAGCCGGGCGAGGTCGAGCAGCGCTGGTGGCTGGTCGACGCCAGCGACAAGATCGTCGGCCGCTTGGCGAGCGACATTGCGATGGTGCTGATGGGCAAGCACCGCCCCACCTATACTCCCCATGTCGACACGGGTGACTTCGTCGTGGTGATCAACGCCGACAAGGTGCAGTTCACCGGCAAAAAGTGGCAGGAGAAGGAATACCGCTGGTACACCGGCTACCAGGGCCTCAAGTCGGAGACCGCCGAGCACCGGTTGAACCGCCGCCCCGAACTCATCCTCGAGGAGGCGGTGCGCCGCATGCTGCCGAAGTCGCGGCTCGGCCGCGTGATGCTCGACAAACTCAAGGTGTACGCGGGCGCCGAGCACCCCCACCAGGCCCAGCAACCCGAGACGCTCGTGGTGGGCGCGAAGTAACCCTCATTCATCCAAGAAATTCAAGCGAAGGAAGATCCGATGGCCGCCGAGCAGACCGCCAAATCCGTCCGCACCACCGACATCCTGGCCACGGGTCGCCGCAAGACGGCCGTCGCTCGCGTACGGCTCCGGAGCGGTTCGGGCAAGATCTCGATCAACGGCCGTGACCTCGATGCCTACTTTCCGGCCGTGAAGGATCGCGTGCTCATCTCGGGGGCGCTCGAGCAGGTGGGGAAGCAGTCGGCGGTGAACATCGATATCACGGTGGACGGCGGCGGCTCCACCGGCCAAGCCGGCGCCTGCCGGCTGGGCATCGCCCGGGCGCTCAAGACCTTCGATGGCGAACTGGCCGAACAACTCCGCCACAGCAAGTTGCTGACGCGCGACGGTCGCATGAAGGAGCGCAAGAAGTACGGCCTCCGTGGCGCCCGCCGCGGCACGCAGTTCAGCAAGCGATAGTCGTTCGTTGAGCGCGCGACGGCTCGTGACTGCCCACGCCCTCTCGCTTTACGTTCAGCAAGTTGAATGCGCGCCGGCTTCGGGGGAGCGGCAAAAGTCTCCTCACTCAGGCCGCAGCGGCCTCGCTCGGGAAGCGTTCGCCGACTCCC
>CAZDTC010000397.1:0-2669 GCA_964508125.1 uncultured Candidatus Kuenenia sp. | reverse complement strand
CCACGGCGAGGCCGAGGTCGTCGTGGCAATGGATGCTGATCACCGCCCTGTCGATGTTGGGCACGCGGTCGCGCAGGCTTTTGATCACGTGGTGCATCTGCGTGGGCGTGGCGTAGCCCACGGTGTCGGGGATGTTGACGGTGGTGGCGCCCGCGGCGATCACGGCCTCGACCACGCGGCAGAGGAAGTCGATCTCGGTGCGGGCGGCGTCCTCGGGCGAAAATTCGACGTCGGGGCAAACCGCGCGGGCCCGCTTCACGCCCGCCACGGCCCGGGCCACGACCTCGTCTTCGTTCATCCGCAGCTTGAACTCGCGGTGGATCGAGCTGGTCGCGAGAAACACGTGGATCCGCGGCTGGCGGGCCGACTGGAGCGCTTCCCAGGCCCGGTCGATGTCGGCGTCGTTGCAGCGGGCGAGGCCGCAGACGGTCGCCCCGTCCACGGCGCCGGCGATGTCGCGCACGCTCTGGAAGTCGCCCGGCGAGGCGATCGGAAAGCCGGCCTCGATGATGTCGACGCCCAGGGCCACGAGCGCCTGGGCGATCTCCATCTTTTCCGTGAGGTTCATGCTCGCGCCGGGCGACTGTTCGCCGTCGCGGAGTGTCGTATCGAAGATCCGAACGGGGCGCGAGGTGGGCATGGCTGGCCTTGGCCGGGACAACTGAGAACGCTTCTCAAGGCCGGGCGGAGCGGCAGCGGCTTCGAGAACCGTCATCGTACCGCCGGCCGCGGCGGTTCAACACCTCGGCCGCTCTCGCCCGTCGGTTCGGCCGTGAGGTAGACTTTGTCGAGGTTTCCGCATGTCGTCATCCTCCGCCCCAGTTCACGCCGCGACGCCGTCCGTCGCCTTGTCGCGCTCAGGCCGGCTGCGCCGCGGGCTCACGGGCGCCGTCCTTCTCGCCGCGGGCGGCCTGGCCTGGTGGTGGCTGACGACCCATCATTTCACAGGCGTCGACGAACACGCCGGGGAGCCGCGGCAGGCCGCCGTTTCGGCCCCGGGAGCGGTGTCGGACGCCATCGTGACGCTGCCCCCCGGGACTGCGGGCGCTGCGGATATCGCACTCGCGCCGGTTGAGATGCGGAAGATCCGGGAGCACCTCACCGTGCCCGGCCGCCTCGACTACGACGCCCGCTACCGCCTCGACTACGCCTCCCCCGTCGACGGCATCGTGTCGCGGGTGTTCGTGCAGGTGCGGGAGAAGGTCCGCAAAGGCGACTCGCTGGCGGAGGTGTCGAGCCCCGGCGTGGGTATGGCCCGCGACGAGGTGCGGAAGCGCGAGGCCGACCGGGAGATCGAGAAGAAGGCGGCCGATTGGTCCGTCACGATCGCCGACAACGTCGCCGCGCTTCTCGAGGTGCTCTCCACGCGGCCGCCGCTGGAGACGGTCGAGCAGCAGTTCAAGGGACGGCTGCTGGGCGCCTACCGCGAAAAGATCCTGGGGGCGTATTCGCGGCTCGTGTTCGTCGAGAAGGTGAATGCCAGCACGAGGCAGCTCGGCGAAGGGGGCGTGCTCTCCGGCCGGATCATCGAGGAGCGGACGAGCAACCTGGAGGTGGCGAAGGCCAGCTTCATGGCCGCCTGCGAGGAGGCACGGTTCCTCACCCTGCAGGACCGCGACCGGGCGACCGCCGCCCTCGAGCAGGCGGAGCGGCTCGTGCAGATCTCGAAGGAGCACCTGCGCACGCTCGTGGGCAGCAAGCTCGAGGCCGACGTCGGCGGCAAGGGCGCGGCGGATGGCGTCGCGGATGTCGAAGGCGAGGCGGCCGCAGCCGGAGCCCTCAGCGCGCTCGTGCTGCGCACGCCGTTCGACGGCCTCGTGGAAGACGTGTTCGTGGCCCGCGGTGAGCGGGTGCAGGCCGGCGACAGGCTGTTCGTCGTGGCCGACACCGCCACGCTCTGGGTGCGGGCCCAGATCCATGAGCGGCAGTGGACCATGGTCGAAGTGGAGGAGGGGCAGCAGGTGAAGGTCAACATCCCCGGCTCCACCGAACACGACACGACCGCCCGAATCAGCCACGTGGGCGCCACCGTGGAGGCCGAATCGCGCAGCGTGCCCTTGGTGGCCGAGCTCAAGAACGACGACGCCCACTACAAGCCGGGGATGTTCGTGTGGGTGGATCTGCCGCAGGGGCAACTTCGCGACGTGCCCACCGTACCGGCGGCCGCCGTGGTCCGGCACGAGGGGCAGGCGTTCGTGTTCGTGCCTGATGGAGACGGTCGCTACCGGCGCGTGAACATCGAGGCCGGCGCCGACAGCAACGGACTGGTGGAGGTGAAGAGCGGCCTCGAAGCCGGCCAGCAGGTGGTGGCCAAGGGAGCCTTCACGCTCAAGAGCGAACTGTTGCTCGAGGACGAGGGCTGACACGGCGAATTGTCCGCCGCCCGCCCCAGACAGGAGCCCGCAGGTGCTGACAGGCGTCATCGAGTGGTCGCTCGCCAACCGGGCGCTCGTCATCGCGATGTTCGTGCTCATGGCGCTCGGCGGGCTCTATGCCGCCACGCAGATTCCGGTCGACGCCGTCCCCGATCTCGTCAATATCCAGGTGCAGGTCGTGACCGAGGCGGGCACGCTCCCGCCGCTCGAGGTGGAGCGGCTGATCACCTATCCCGTCGAGCTCGCCGTCAGCGGCCTGCCCGACGTGGAGGAGACCCGCAGCATCTCGAGGCT
>CAZDTC010000396.1:0-2672 GCA_964508125.1 uncultured Candidatus Kuenenia sp. | reverse complement strand
GGCGAACTTCTGGCCGCCGGGCGTCTCGTAGCGGGTGATCGGCACGTCGCCGAGGAACACCTCGACCTCCGGGAGCACGCACTGCGGGATCGGCTCGCGGGCCACGGCGAAGGCGGTGGCGTGCGGCGGGTGGCAGTGCACGACGCTGTTCACGTCGGGCCGCTCCTTCATGATCGTGAGGTGGAGCAGGATCTCGCTCGACCGCTTGCGCTGGCCGGCGAGCTGGTTGCCCTCCATGTCGACGATGCACAAGTCGGAGGGCTTCATGAAGCCTTTCGAGATCATCGTGGGCGTGCACAGCACTTCATTCGGCCCGAGGCGAAACGAGATGTTGCCGTCGTTGCCGGCCGCGAAGCCCTTGTTGTAGATCCGGCGACCGATGTCGCAGATCTCTTCCTTGAGCTGGTTGAGCGGCTTGCTGCTGGTCTTGCCGGGGGCTTTGGTGGCCATCGATGCTCCTTCGTGAAACTGGGTGGCTGTATTGATTCTGACCCACTTTTCGGGTCGCGGACGGGCTGCGGAAGATAGGGGTGGCGAGGGTTGTGCGGGTTATCAGGCGGGGGGTTCGAGTTCGAGGTGGTCGATCAGGGCGGCGATGTAGGCGTCGATCGGCTTGTCGAGCGGGCGGAAGGGCTGGGCGGCCTCGCCGCCTTCGCTGAAGGCCACGAGCTGGCCGTCGCCGGCACCGAGATCGTCCCAGGCCACGAGCGGCTCGGCGGGGCCGTCGCCGCGGGCAAGGTCGGCCGTCGAAAGGGGGACGACGAGCTTGAGCACGCCGCCGCGCATCGTCGGGTGCGGCTCGACGAGCGTCACAGTGCCGATGGTTTTTCCGAGGCGCATGGGCGGGGTCTTCAGTGGGCGTGGCCTTTGCAGGCGCAGGGCGTAGGGGCGGCGGCCAGCTCCGCCGGAGCAGGCCCGAGGTCGCGGCGGGCGAACTCGCCGCACACGCGGTCGAGGCTCGCGGCTGAAAACGCCTTGGGATCGACGACGACGAGATTCGCGCTGCACTCCGTGGCGGCGGCGAGGAGGCTGGCGGCGTCGCGGGCGGTGACGGCCCGGAGGCCGGGCGAACGGTTGGCGAGCACGACGGCGGCCGCAGGACGGCCCGAGAGCAGCAGGCCCCGGGCGCCGTCGCGGGAGGCGTGGGTGGCGATCGCCACCACCACGTCGGCCAGGCCCGTGGCCGGGAGTTGCTGGGCGCCCGGCACGCTGCGGGCGATCGTTGCACAGCGACCCGCGGCATCGCTGCCGCAGTCGGCATGGGCTACGACGAATGGTCGCGAGGCTGGCTGCTTCGCGGTCGCCGGGGCGCCGCCGCGCACGATCTCGATCCCGGCATCGCTGGCATGCTCGCGGGCGGAGGGCGTGATGACCGCGGTCGCAGCGACGACGACACGGGCCGTGCCGGCCGGCAGCCGTTCGAGGCTGGCGAGCGTCACGACCTTGTCGGCGAGCGCGACGCCGCCGGCAGCCTGCGGCTGGCCGGAGGTCGACGCGGTGGCCGGCGCGGCGGCCTGCGGAGCCGCCGCCGGCATGGTGATGCGGGCGATGACTTCGGCGACGAGTCGGCGGATCGTTTCGGGGTCGTGTGTCATCGGCTGGATGCCTTCCGGGTGCGGCCAGGCTCGTCGAGGAGCGCGATCGTGCTCCAGCGGGCCGGGGTGGCGTCGGTGCGGAGCACCTCTCGGAGCAGGCGGCCGTCGCTCGTGATCATCACGATGTCGCCCACGCTGGCGGCGACGGTGTCGATTGCGAGCTGCGGGTCGCCGTCGGGCGTCGCGCGGTCGGCCATCAGCGGCTGCACGACGTGCAGCTTCGAGCCGTCGAGCGACGTGTGCTTCACGGTGGCGGTCGCGGTGCCGAGGATGCGGGCGAGTTGCATGGGTTAGTGGCTCGCACTGCCGAGGATGCGGAGGTCGTCGACGAGCGTGCAGCGGCGCTGCCGGGTGAACGTCAGCGGCGTGGTCACACCCTCGCCGGTCGGCGTGGCGATCGAGAACGACAGATACCCTTCGCCGCCGAGTCCGAGGCCGGCCACGCTGGGGCCGTTTTTGACGAACAGCGTCGTGTCGAGCAGCCGCCCCATCCGGGTCATCGTGCGCACGTTGTTGGAGTGGATGATCGCCGTGTGACGGAAGCCATGCTCGCTCTCGTGCGCCCGTTGAATAGCCTCGTCCACGTCCTTGCAGCGGACGAACGGGAGGAAGGGCATCATCTGCTCGGTGGGCACGAACGGGTTGTCGACATCGGTCTCGCCAAACACGAGTTCGAGGCCCTCGCGGGCCGTGGCCCCGGCGGCCTGGGCGAGGAGCGAAGCGTCCTTGCCGAGCAGATCCTTGCACGGCACCCAGTGGCGGTGCGTGCCTTCCCCGCTCATCACGATCGCCCGCTTCGTGAGGGCATCGACCTGCTGGGCGGAGAGCCGCAGGGCCCCGGCCTTCTCCATCGCGGCCATCATCCGGTCGAACACGCTCGCCACCACGAACACCTGCTTCTCGCCGATGCAGAGGAGATTGTTGTCGTAGGCCGCGCCCGCGATGATCGAGCGGGCGGCGTTGTCGAGGTCGGCCGTCTCGTCGACGACCACCGGCGGATTGCCGGGGCCGGCCACGATCGCCCGCTTGCTCGACTCGAGCGCCGCCCGGGCGACGGCCGGCCCGCCCGTCACGCAG
>CAZDTC010000395.1:0-2675 GCA_964508125.1 uncultured Candidatus Kuenenia sp. | reverse complement strand
GCACGGGCCCCGGCGCGAACGCCTTGCGGGCGACGTGCAGCATGCACATCGAGTCCTTGCCGATCGAGTACAGCAGGACGGGGTTCTCGAAGGCGGCGGCCACCTCGCGGATCGTATGGATCGCCTCGGCCTCGAGGGCGTCGAGGTTTCCCAGCGTGTAACTCACGATGCGTTCATGCCCGGGGATGGATGCGTCAGGCGAACAGCCGTCGCTTCGCCTGGTCGGCGATCAGCTTCACGGCGGGGTGCGTGATCCGGCGCTCGACGGAGATGGCATAAAACTTTTCCCGCACCTTGTCGAGTTCGCCCACCCAGGCCACGTGATAGCGGCGGTGGGGCGGAAATGAACGCCGTCGGGACGGCAGACGGTCGGGCAAACCCGATGGGCGCGAGCCCACCGCTCGAGTGTGTCGTCGGGGCGGGACCGCATGGCGTCGGCGACATGCCACGGCAATCCTGGTCTACGGCAATCCTGGTCTTTTGTCTCATCTTCTCTTTTGGATACCGTACGCCACCAAGGTCGTCGGACCGCGCACGAGATAAAGAGAAACCATGGATTCACAATTCCGAGCGTCTGAGCACCGGCATGGGCTGGCTGACTCAGGCCCACCCTTTTGTTGCGGCATCCTTCCTCCACGGACGCTCCGCCGCTATCTCAGCCGGCTGGATCGCGTACCGCTCGCCAGTCTCGAATGGCCGCTCGGCGGACCGCCCGGCGAAGGCCGCATCGAGGACCTTTCGGCTCACGACCATGTGATCCTGACGACCACGTCGCGATCCATGCTCGCATTGCGCTCGAACGTGAAATGCCGCGTCTCCGCCCTGATCTTCGAGCCGGCGACGATCCAGGGGCGTTGGTATCGGCTGCTGCGTCTCATCGGCCCGGCGTGCTTTCACCGCGTCTTCACGCACCACCCTGGCCTGGCGGCGGCCGTCGCGAACGGGCGGCTCGTTCCGCACGGCGGGGCGACCATCGCTGTTCGAGCCGATGAGCCGCCGCCCAAACGAGGCCTCGTGTCGATCATCGCCTCCCACCACACGAGCATGCCTGGCCATCGGCTGCGTCACCGGATCGTCGCATGGTCGCGGATCCATCGGCCCGACCTGGAGGCTTTCGGCACTGGGTATCGGCCGATCGACGACAAGTGGGAGGGCCACGCACCCTTTTTCTATTCGGTGGTCATCGAAAACTCGCGCTGCCCCGGGTACTTCACCGAGAAGCTCCTCGACAGTTTTCTCGCGTGGAGCCTGCCCATCTACTGGGGTGATCCCTCGATCGAGCGCGTCTTCCTCCCCGAAGGCATGCTCGTCTGCGAGACAGACGACGAGATTCAGGAACGCCTGACGAGCCTTTCCGCGGAGGAGTTCCGGCACCGGCTCCCGGCGCTGGCCGAAAACCAGCGTCGCGCCCGGGCGCTCGCGCCGGGGATGGGAGCGCACGCCGCGGCGGTCCTTCAGCGAGAGGCTCGCAGTTGAGGCGGCACCGGCGAGGCCGGCGACATGCACCCGTGTCACACATCGAAACCCGGACGAAGATGTGTGGCTGGAGGCGTCCCGACAAGCCGGAAAACGGCCACGAGGACGGCTCCCCGCCGCCAAAACGGCTCTTCTCGTCGGCGGCCCGCCAGGGATGTATAACTTTGACGGTTGAATCGACTAGAGCCGGTGGGCGAAGCCCCCCGGCTTTTTTGGGCCGCCACTTTGTGACAGATTTCACGAAGTGGCCTCCCGTGGCCGATTTTCCCACTCGCGGGGTTCCGCCGGGCGATCGGCCGGTGACCTCCGCGGCCGCCCGCCGACCGCCTCCGAGACCACCATGGACGCCATCCTCCCGGTCCTGCTGTTCGTCGCGATCGCGGCCGCCGTCTCGGTGGGGCTCGTGGTGTTCGCCCAACTCGTCGGGCCGCGGCGGTCGGGAGCGGTCAAGGAGATGCCGTATGAGAGCGGCATGGACCCCGTCCACGACACCCGCCGCCGGTTCGACGTGCGGTTTCACCTCGTGGCGATCACGTTTCTGGTGTTCGACGTCGAACTCCTGTTTCTCTATCCGTGGGCAGTGGCGAGCCGCTCCCGAGCCGGGATCGACGCCGCCGTGGCCGACGGCCTGGTTTCCTCCCGCGGGCTCGTGTTCACGGGGGCGATGGCGTTCATCGCGCTGGTGATCGTGGGCTTCGCCTACGACTGGCGCAAGGGGGTGTTCCGATGGCGGTAGACAATGGTCCGAAGCTCGAACTCCCCGAAAACGTGTTCGTCAGCAAGCTCGACGAACTGGCCAGTTGGTGCCGGAAAAACAGCCTCTGGCCGATGCCGTTCGCCACGGCCTGCTGCGGCATCGAGCTGATGGCCACGGGCGCCAGCAAGCACGACCTCGCCCGGTTCGGGGCCGAGGTGTTTCGCTTCAGCCCGCGGCAGTGCGACCTGATGATCGTGGCCGGCCGCGTGGTGATGAAGATGCTGCCGGTGCTCCAGCGGATTTGGCAGCAGATGCACGAGCCCAAGTGGTGCATCTCGATGGGCGCCTGCGCGAGCACCGGCGGCGTGTTCGACACCTACGCCGTCGTGCAGGGCATCGACCGCTTCATTCCCGTAGACATGTACGTGCCCGGCTGCCCGCCGCGGCCCGAGCAGCTCATCCAGGCGATCATCGACCTGCAGGACAAGATCCAGCGCGAGGG
>CAZDTC010000394.1:0-2676 GCA_964508125.1 uncultured Candidatus Kuenenia sp. | reverse complement strand
CGATCACCCGCGTGTCGACGCGGATCGTCTCGGTGTCGCCCACCCGCTCGAACTCGCGCTCCTGGAGCACGCGCAGGAGTTTCACCTGAAGCTTGGGCGTGGTGGAGTTGATCTCGTCGAGGAAGATCGTGCCGGTGTGGGCCGCCTCGAAGCGGCCGGTGCGATTGGCCACGGCACCGGTGAATGCGCCGCGCACGTGGCCGAAAAGCTCGCTCTCGAGCAGGCTCTCCGAGAGGGCCCCGCAGTTGACCCGCACGAACGGGCCGCTGCCGCGGGCCGAGAGTTCATGGATCGCCTTGGCCACGAGCTCCTTGCCCGTGCCGGTTTCGCCCACGAGGAGCACCGAGGCGTTCGAGGCCGCCACGCGGCGGGTCATCGCGTAGACCTCCGCCATCGCGGGGCCCGCGCCGATCAGCCCCGCGATCGGGGATGTCGGATCGTCACCTGGTTGGCTCGGGGAGCGCAGCATCGTCGTCGGCTGGCGGCGGGAGAGTGGACGCGGCCCGATTGTACCCCGTGGCAACGAGGCGTGCCGATGCGCGCTCGAGCGGCGGGCATGCACTCTCGGGCATGCCCCAGCCGCGGCGCTCGAGGATCGCGAGCAGTGTCGCCGCCTGCTTGCCCCGCTCGGCCCGTAGTGCCGCCCGGGCGGCCCGCGGCTCGGCCTCTGCGGCACCCACCCCGGCAACTTCCTCGAGCGCGGCGGGGAATCGGGCCGGCGCGGGTTCGGCGTCACCATCGGGATCGATCGATGGCTGGAAGAAACTCTCCATGCGATCGACGAGAGCCACGCACCGCAGCCCGGAGAACGCGAGGATCGACTTCGTGAGGAACCGGCCCCGGGACATGTCGTCGAACGGATCGACCACCACGAGCACCGGCGGGATGTCGCCGAAGGGCTGCTCCTGGATGAACTGCGCCGTCTCAAAAGCCGACGGCCGGATGATCCGCGCTCCGAGGATCACGAGCACGGTGTCGGCGTGGTCGCGGGCGGCGCGAACCGCCGCCCGGCCGGTCGACACGACCACCGGCCGGTAGCCGAATCGCGACACGCCCGCCGCGATCTCGTGGGCCACGTCGGCATCGTGATGCGCGACGACGACGCGGTCACTTCCCGCGGCGGTGGCGGCGTGGGCGAGCGTCTCGACGACGCGGCTCGACCCGGGCCACGGGGGTGGGCCGGCGGTGAGCGCGAGCGTGCGCGCGGCCGCAAACTGGAGATCAGCGTCGGGCACGGCGAGCGCTCGCATGAGGGCCTTGCGGACGCGCAGCGGCAGCGGCGTTTCCGGCTGGCCGAGCGGCTGATCAGGCGGGAGCAGGGCCTCCTCGATCCGGCGGGCGGCTGCGGCGGCGGTGGTGAACATGCCCTCGGCTGCGGCGTGATCGAGCAGGTCGGCGGCGGCCTCGATGCCGGGCGTGTCGGGCACGCCGGGAGCATTGGCAGCGCGAGCCGGGAGGGGCAGCCCGACGGTCATCGCTGCGGTGAGCAGCAGGAAGCAGGTTCGTCGCGTCGTCAGGCCAATCGCCGCTTCCATACGGCAATTTGGTCGGCTACCCGGGCTGGCGCGGTGGAGCCGAAGCTCCTCATCCGCTCAACTGCCCTCGAGGCCCCCAGCGCGCCGCGCATCGCGGCCGTCCAGCCTGCCCATTCTCGCGAGAACTCCTCGTCGGAAAGCTCCGCCAGTGAGACACCCTTGGTCATCGCCCGCCGCACGAGGTGGCCGACGGTCTCGTGGGCGGTGCGCTGGGGCACGCCCGCGGAGATCAGTGCCTCCATCAGGCTCGTGGCGTCGAGGTGGCCGCGTTCGAGCGTGGCGGCCACCTTCGCATGATCAAACGACGTGCCGGCGACAAGGGGCGCCGCGACGCCGAGCACCGCTTCGAGCGTGTCGATCGAGTCGAAAATGGCCTCCTTGTCCTCCTGCAGGTCGCGGTTGTACGCGGTCGGCAGGCCCTTCAGGAGCACAAGCAGCGACTGCGCGTTGCCGATCGCCCGGGCGCTCTTGCCGCGCACGAGCTCCAGCACGTCGGGGTTAATCTTCTGCGGCATGATCGAGCTGCCGGTGCAGAATCCCTCGGGCAGCTTGAGGAAGCCGAATTCCTGCGTGCTCCAGACGATCCACTCCTCGGCCCACTGCGAGAGATGGACCATCGAGAGTGCGATCACGAACGCAAGCTCGCAGACGAAGTCGCGATCACTCGCGCCGTCGAGGCTGTTGGCGGCCACGCCTTCGAAGCCGAGGGCGGCCTGCACGTGTTCGCGATCGATCGGCAGGCTCGAGCCGGCAAGCGCCCCGGAGCCGAGCGGCAGGATGTTCGTCCGCCGCCGACAGTCGGCAAGCCGCTCGCGGTCGCGCTGGAATTTCTCGCACCACGCGAGGAGCTGGTGGCTTGCGAGCACCGGCTGCGCCCTGCGCAGGTGCGTGTAGCCCGGGATCACGATGCCCTGCTCTCGCTCGGCGAAACCGAGAAACGCCCGCTCGAGCTCGAGCAGCCCGTGGTCGAGCCGGTCGATGGCGCGCCGGCAGTAGAGCCTGAGGTCGGTGGCCACCTGGTCGTTGCGGCTGCGGGCTGTGTGCAGCTTGCGGCCGATGTCGCCGAGCCGGGCCGTGAGCGTCGACTCGATGTGGAGATGGATGTCTTCCTTGGCCGCGGTGAATTCAAACCGGCCGCCAC
>CAZDTC010000393.1:0-2680 GCA_964508125.1 uncultured Candidatus Kuenenia sp. | reverse complement strand
CAGATTCCCAAGGGCGTGAAGGCGGCCGTCGAGGCCGGCACGCTCAAGGTTGAGGGTCCGCTCGGCAAGCTCGAGCAGCGGCTCCATCCCGCCGTGAGCATCGACCTCGACGCGGCGGCCGGAAAGCTGACCGTGAAGCGAGCCGACGACACCCGCGTGTCCCGGTCGGTGCACGGCCTGACGCGCGCCCTCGCCGCGAACATGGTCGAAGGGGTCACCAAGGGCTACGAGAAGAAACTCGAGATCGTGGGCGTGGGCTATATCGCCGCGATCCAGAAAAATGTGCTCCAGCTGCGCGTGGGGTTCGCCAATGAACTCCAGGTGCCGATCCCGGCCGGGCTCAACGTGACGTGCCCCGATCAGACGCACGTCGTCATCAAGGGCATCGACAAGCAGCTCGTCGGCCAGTTCGCCGCCGAAGTGCGGGCGCTGCGCAAGCCCGAGCCCTACAAGGGCAAGGGCATCCGCTACGAGAACGAACAGGTTCGCCGCAAGGCGGGCAAGGCCGTCACCAAATAGCATTCAGTCACTCGCACGAGCATCAGCAAGAGGCTTCCATGGACCACGCCCGCACGATCCTTCGCCAGCGCCTCCGGCGCCGCCACCGCGTGCGCCGGCATCTCCGGGGCACCGCCGAGCGGCCGCGGCTGGCAGTGTTTCGCACCCACAAGCACATCTACGCGCAGATCATCGACGACACGGCCGGGCGCACGCTCGCGTCGGCAAGTTCGATGGACAAGCAGATCCGGGATTCGGTCGGGTTCGGCGGCAACAAGCAGGCCGCCGAGGCGATCGGCCGGGCGGTGGCCGAGCGGGCCAAGGCTGCCGGCGTGACGAAGGTCTGCTTCGATCGCGGTGAATTCCGTTATCACGGCCGCGTCGCGGCGCTGGCCGACGCGGCCCGTGCCGCCGGCCTCGAGTTTTGAGCCACGTATCCAGAGGAAGCACGAATGTCGACCGGAAGCAGAGAGCGTGAGTCGCGAGGCGGTGATCGGGGCGGCGCCGGCGAGCGCATGAGCGGCGAGTTTGCGGAGAAAGTGGTGAAGGTGCGGCGCTGTGCCACCGTAGTGAAGGGCGGTCGCCGCTTCAGCTTCGCGGGGCTCGTGGTGGTCGGCAACGGCCGTGGCAAGGTCGGGGTGGGCTACGCCAAGGCCAACGAGGTGCCACCGGCCGTCGAGAAGGCGATCAAGGATGGGATGAAGAATCTCGTCGAGGTGCCCGTCGAATCGGGCACGATCCCGCACCGCGTAGAGGGTACGAGCGGCACCGCGAAGGTGATCCTGCTCCCGGCCAGCCCGGGCACCGGCATCATCGCCGGCGCGGCCGTTCGCGCCGTCTGCGAGTCGGCCGGCATCCACGACGTGCTCACAAAAGCCCACGGCTCGACCAACCCTGTGAATCTCGTGAAGGCGGCGATCGAGGCGCTGAAGCAGCTCCGCACGAAGGCCGACGTGGAGCGGCTTCGCGGCGTGTCGCTGTCGTGATCCCGCCGGGCATTCACCGTTCATTCCGCCCCTGCGGGGGCCCATTCGAGGAACCATCATGAAGATCAGCGACGTCAACCGCGGCGTGCACAAGAACAAGAAGCGGATGCGCGTGGGCCGGGGCCCCGGCTCGGGCAAGGGCCGTACCGCCGGCCGCGGAAACAAGGGGCAGGGCCAGCTTGCCGGCTGGTCGTCGCCCGCGATCTTCGAGGGCGGGCGGATGCCGATCATCCGTCAGATTCCCAAGCGGGGCTTCAACAATCGCCACGGCCTGCTCGTGGCGGCAGTCAACGTCGACGACCTCGACGCCTGCTTCGCGGCCGGGGCTGAGGTGACGCCGAAGACGGTGAAGGCGGCCGGGCTGGCGAAGGGCATCTGGCACGAACTCAAGATCCTCGGCGACGGCACGCTCTCCAAGGCGTTGAAGGTTTCCGCGCAGCACTTCAGCGCTCGGGCCCGCGAGAAGATCGAGGCCGCCGGCGGCTCCGTCACGCAACTCGCGGGCGCTGCCCCGGTCGAGAAAGGGAAGAAGAAGCCGGCGCGGAAAAAGCCGACTGGGTAGCGCGGCTCCGACGATGTAGGCTTGCGGTCGCTGGAAACCTCAGGAGCCCGTCCCGTGCTGGAAAAACTTCGGATCATCTTCACGATCCCGGAACTGCGGCAGAAGATCCTGCTCACGCTCGGGCTCCTGGCCATCTACCGCGTGGGGTGGCAGGTGCCGCTACCGATCGTCGACCCGAAGGCGATGACGGCCTTCGCCGAGGAGGCCGGCGGCATCGGCGACCTGCTCAAGACGGTGGCGGTGTTCTCCGCCAGCCAACTCTCGCAGGCCACGATCTTCGGCCTCGGGATCATGCCCTACATCTCGGCATCCATCATCTTCCAACTGCTCGCCACCGTGTGGCCGCCGCTCGAGCGGCTCCAGAAGGAAGGTGAGGCGGGGCGGAAGAAAATCAACGAGTACACGCGCTACGCCACGGTGCTGATCTGTGTGCTGCAGAGCTGGGCCTACGTGGCCTTCCTTTCGACCGCCCGTGTGGGCGAGACGCCGCTCATCCAGTCGAGCTTCCTCGTGGATGGCAAGCTGCCGTTCATCTGGCAGTTCGTGGCAGTGATGACGATGACCGCCGGCACGGTGTTCTTGATGTGGCTCGGCGAGCAGATCGACGAATTCGGCATCGGCAACGGCATCAGCC
>CAZDTC010000392.1:0-2682 GCA_964508125.1 uncultured Candidatus Kuenenia sp. | reverse complement strand
CCGCGTTCAGTCGAGGGCGAAGTCGATGCCGGTGCGGGAGGCCTCGCGGGTGATCGTCACGCGGAGCGTCGATTCCGTGTTGTATTTCGCAGGAATGAAGTTTTCCATCACCTGCACCTCGATATCCTGGGCGTCGGGGGAGAGCGTGTTGGTGTTGACGGTGTACTTGTTGCCCGATGCGCGGGAACTCGTGATCTTCACGCGGTAGACGCCCCCCTCGTGGCCGCCGTGCACCTTGGGCACGGCGTAGCGGCCGGCCTTCACCTCGCCGCCAAACGATGGGCCCGGCGTCGAGTCGACCGGGATGAACTCGATCAGACCGTCGTCGACGGGTTGGCCGGCAAACGTCACGCTGCCCGCCAGCGGCAGCCGCCGCAGCTTCGAAGCACGGCCGCAGCCGGCCAGAAGCATGCCGCCCATGGCCAGCCACACGAACACCCGCCGCGAATCGCCCCGGAAGGTCGGTGGGCCTGAATGCCGGCAGGCGGATGTCGTCGTGGGGGGGATCATTCCAACGCGAGAATCTCGCGGCCGTTGATGCTCGCCATCGCCTGCCAGACCGAGAGGTTGACCTCGTCGGACACGAACCGCGCCGAACCGTCGAGCATGCCGGCGTGCACGCCGCCCGGATGACGGCTGCGGGCGGCGAAGTTAGCGTTGCTCCACTCGATGTCGGACCGGGCCCTGGCCGGCGCGCCGCGCACGTTCGTGTTGATGATCGGCGAGCAGCAGGTGACGGCCCACTGAACCACCTCGTCCGGCAGCGGGGTGTTTGGCCCGCGCATCGCCGAAAAAGCCGACCCCCAGTCGTGCGCCCATTTGCCGCGCACGTCGTTCGGCGGTGAAATCGCCTCCGACACGACCATCGTGTTCGAGAGGCCATCGACGACCCGCGCGACCCTGCGGGCGATGTTGACGTTGAAGATGGCGTGGACGTCCCTGGAGGCGACGTTTTCGGCCGACAGCGGACCGACGTCGTAGGAAAACCGCACGGGGTGGGCGTTGCGCTCGACGAGCGTGCCCCTCACGCTGGAGCAGCCCGGATAGTTGCCCACGCCGTAAATGCCACGCATCTGCGCGTCTGAGTCGGACGGACAGCGGTACATGGGCAGCGGTTGGGAGAAGGGCGCCTGGTTCTGCGGCAGATAGTCGGTGGTCGTGGCCGTCGTCGGGAAGGCCAGATCCATGCTATCGCGGCGGGTGTTTTCTTCGATGTAGGGGAGGATGCTGATGGCCCACGTCGTCTTCGCCCGGGGCATCGTGCCCGAAGGATTGAGCTGGCCATTCGGCCCTCCCCAATAAAAGCCCATCGGGAGCTGTCCTTGGTTGCTCTCGTGCAAGGCCAGGGCTGTGCCCACCTGCCGCACGTTGTTGCAGCATGCGGTGCGGCGGGACGACTCCCGGACGCTCTGCACCGCGGGGAGCAGGAGCGCGATCAGGAGGCCGATGATCGCGATCACGACCAAAAGTTCGACGAGCGTAAAACCGCGGCGGTGGGGCATGGCGTCCTGTAGCCGCAGATTGGCAATCTGCGGAATGCGGGTCGGGCTGTGACAGGCTGAAGCCTGTCCTACTTTCGGCGGCGGCGAGCCCAGGCGGCGGCGGCGATGCCGATGGCGGCCAGGGCGATCGCCCCCGGCTCGGGCACGATCACGAGGTTGCCCGAGGAATGGGTGAACTCGAGTGTCTGCGAGCCTTTCGTGGCGGTCCACGTGTCGCCGGAGCCGGTGGATGCAAACGTGAGTCCGCCGTAGAACGAGCCGTCGTTCGCCGTCGTGATGCTCGTGAATGCGCCGGATTGCGAGCCGAAGCTGAAGAGGTTGAATATGGTGTTGTCACCGAACGCCTCCGTGATCGAACTGCCGAAGTCGATCACGAGCGAGCCGCCGTAGGTGAGCGCACCGGTCACGTTCGTCCCGTCGTACTGCGAGCCCCGCGTCAAACCGTCGATCTCGAAGAGCGACGTGCCGGAAGTACCGAGCGTGAGCGCCGCGACCGTGAGCAGGCCCGGGCTCGTGCCCGGCGAGAAGAGGCCGTTCACCGTGACGGCTCCGGCGATCGAGCCCGAGCCGCCGAGCGTGGAGCCCGCGTCCACCGTCACCGCGCCCAGGCCGGTGAGGCCGCCGTTCACGAGCAGTGTGCCCGCGTTCTGCACACTGGTGGGGCCGCTGTAATCGTTGGCCGCGTTCGCGAGCGTGACGCGAGCCGCATCGACCACGAGGCCGCCGGAGCCGGCCCCCGTGACCTGCCCGTCCACCGCGAACGTGCCGCTCGTGAGCACGAGGGACGCGCCACTATTGGCAAGCGTGCCGGAGAGTGTGAGCGGACCAGCGCCGCGGTTGGCCACCGCCCCGATGCCGGCCGTCACGGTGATGTTCTTGGCGAACGTGGCCGCGCCGCCGGCCCAGCCGAGGGCGCCGCCACCGCTCAAGTTCACGCCCGATGTGTTCTGCAGGGCGACCACGTCGGCGATGCCGAGGGCGCCGCCGGCGATCGTGGTGGCGCCGGTAAACGTGTTGGCCCCGGTGAGGGCGAGCACGCCCGCGCCCGACTTCGTGAGGGCCACGAGTCCCGAGCCGTTGTCTTGAATCACGCCGCCGAAAATCGACGTGCCGGAGGCCACGGCCGTCGTGAGCGTGGACGTGCCGGCGGTGTTGGCCGTCGTGATCACCGCGCCCGTCG
>CAZDTC010000391.1:0-2685 GCA_964508125.1 uncultured Candidatus Kuenenia sp. | reverse complement strand
TCGATCTCGCGGCGGCGCACCTTGATCGTGGGGCCGGCGTCATCGATTTCGTCTTCACCGTCACCTTCGGTCACGCGGTCGAGCCCGCGCAGCCGCAGGGCTGGGAAGCCATCGGCCACCGCAGTGGCGGTTGCTTCATCAAGGCTCGGCATGCGGTCGCGCACGAGCCTGCTGCGGAGAACGCCCGAGCCCGAGCGGAGAGCCCCGGCGATGGCTGCCGCACCCGAGAGGCACGCCGCCGCGAGCGACACGAGCAGCGCGTCGCAGGCGAGGAACAGGCCGGCGGCGGTGGCGGCGGTGGCGAGGATGGCCGCGCCGGCCGTCGCCAGATGGGTTTCCGCGAGCGTGCGGCCCAGGGCTCCGACGGAGCCGCCAGGCCCCCACACGGGCCGAGGGCACCACGCTGGCACGAACATCGCCAGCAGCGTGCACAGGCCGAGCGTCGCCATCACGCCGCCGGCGGCCCGCACGGGCAGATCGGGCAGGGCACGGCGGCGCAGGAGCGCAAGATCGACGCCGATGACGAGGGCGACGACAAACCAGGCTCCGAGGCCCAGCCATTCGGAGAGCGACGCTGCGGCCACGGCCCCGATGCGGCCGCAGGCGTTCAGCGCTTGGGCGTGAGGTGGAAAGGCGCGGGCCGCCGGCGGATCGGCCGGGTCGTAGGTGGCGAGCGCTGCGATGAGAAAGAGACACGCGGCGAGGAGCACGAGCGCGGTGATGTCGCGCAGCCTGTCGCGGGGCGCTTCCGGCCGCGGCGCGGCGGCCTCCACCGACGAAATGCCTGGGCGTGGGCCGCCGAAGCGGCCTGCCGGAAACTGCGATGCAAACGGACGGTCGATCGAGGCCATGGTGGGGAATCCTTTCCTCCTGAACTCTACAGGCCGTTTTGGCCGCCGGCGGGCCTTGCTGTCGACCCGCGGACCCGCCCCGCGGCGGGCCGTATCGACTGTGCCGACCGCAACGACAATGCCGGGGATGCGGTATCCTGCAGGCCGCCGCAGACCCACCTCGCATGCCACGCTCATCCCCCAGCCAGCGCACCCGGCAAGCCCTCGAGACGGTGGCCATTCTCGCGCTGGCGGGAATCGTGCACGAACTGTGGCGAAACGGCGTCGTGTCGCCGCAGGGCGTCTGTTGGCTCGTCACCGGCCTCGCCCTCCTCAAGACGGCCTTCTTCTTCGCCGAAAACCTCCAGCACATCCTGCTCGCCACCGCTCACGAGATTCCCTACCACCGCTTCCTCGGGCTGATGGGCGTGAACATGGCCCAGATCACGATCTCGTTCGCGCTCGACTTCTTCCTGCTCGAGGCGGTGGAGCAGGGGAGCCTCAGCGGATTTTCGCCGGGGCTCGGCGAGCCACGAATCTTGTTCGACTGTCTCTTCTACAGTGTCCTCAACTTCACGTTTTTCGGATTCGGCGACGTCACGCCGCAGTCGATTCCGGCAAAGCTCGTGACGCTCATGGAGGTCACGCTCGCGTTCTTCACGGTGATCTTCCTGCTCTCCGACTTCATCAGCCTCAAAGACTCGCTCCGCCGCGGCCACGCCGCAGCCCCGCCCCCCGACCACCCCGTCGCATGATCGAGAGCCCCGCCGCCGCAAGCACCTGGCTGGGCATCGCCGCCGGCCTGCTCTCGGGCGCCTGCACGTCGCTGTCGTATCTGCTCTCGCGGCACCATGCGCTGGGCTATCCCGTCGAGGCGCGGCGGGGGGCGGCGATCGGGCTCCTCGTGCGATCGCACCTGATCGTGGGCCTCGCCTGCGCGCCGGTGGCCGCGATGCTCTGGCCGGCCGTGGCTCCGACGCCGGCGGCGTTCGTGCCGCCGCTCCTCGGCTCCGCCTTCCTCTACCTGTTCGGAAACCTCGTTCTGTTTTCGTTGCTGCGGCGCACGGAAGCCTCGCGGCTCACGCCCTTTCTTGGCCTCAAGATCTTCGTGCTCGCGCTCATCATGACCGCCGTCGTCGGCCAGCCGATCACGGTTCGGCAGTGGCTGGCGGTGGCGCTGAGCGTGGCCGCGACGGCCCTGCTGCAGCAGACCTCGGGCGGACTCTCGCGGAGCGCGTTCGTGCATATCCTGTGCGTGTGCCTGCTGTTTGCGATTTCCGATCTGTGCATCGTGCGGCTGATCGATGCCCTCGACACCGCCCCGGGCGTCGCCGGGGGGCGATTTTCGGCGGCGGTGCTCGCCATGCTCCTCACCTACGTGGTGTGCGGCACGGCGTGTGGGCTGATGCTGGTCGCCGGACGGCCGCAGGTGGATTTGGGCGCAGGCCTCGCGCCGTGGAGGGCCGCCGTGACCTACGCGGCCACATGGCTCGCGGCGATGGCTTCGCTCTACGTGTGCTTCGGCTTCGTGGGCGCGCTCTTCGGCAACGTCGTGCAGTCGACCCGCGGGATCATGTCGGTGGTGATCGGGGCGCTGCTCGCGCACCTCGGCTGGCACGAACTCGAGCAACGGGTGGACCGGGCCACGCTCGTGCGCCGGATCGGGGCGGCGGTCCTGATGACCGCCGCAATCGCGGTGTATGTGATGTGACCGTGGGGCAACCATCTCGGTTGCCTTTGCGACGTCAGCTCTTGGCAAGCGGGACGCTTGCCCCGTCAGGCGAGGATGCCCTGCACGATCTTGCCGTGCACGGCTGCTTCACGGCAAGCCCCGGCATCGTGCCTCGCTGTTCTT
>CAZDTC010000390.1:0-2693 GCA_964508125.1 uncultured Candidatus Kuenenia sp. | reverse complement strand
TGATCACCGGCCAGTCGATCATGCTCATGGCGGGCCTGCTCGTGATCGGCTTCATTTCCACGATGTTCATGGATCCGAAGGGCTTTCAACCGTTCTACGACTTCTTCCAGAGCAAGGGGATGCTGTTCCGCGGTGTGCTCTGCATCTTCCTGCTCGAGATGGGGCTGGTGGCCGGCGAGAAACTCGGCGACCTCCTCAAGGTGGGGCCCGCGCTCGTGGCCTTCGGCATCCTGATGCCGCTCGCCCACGGATTTCTTGCCGCCTACATCGGCCACCTCGCCGGGCTGAATCTCGGCGGCTGCACGGTGTTTGCGGCGATCGTGTCGAGCGCCTCGTATATCGCGGCACCGCCGGCCGTCCGGCTCACGCTGCCCGAGGCCAATCCGACGCTGTCGATCACGGCGGCGCTCGCGATCACGTTTCCGTTCAATATCGCGTTTGGCATTCCGATCTATTATGAAATGGCCAAGTGGGTCGGCGCCCAGTAGGCTCGGCCACGACAGTCGCTCGTAAATCGTTCGGGAGGCGAAGATGCAGCTCTATCCGCTCAAGCTCGTGACGGTCGTCGGCGAGTCTGTGATCATGGACGACATCGCCGAGGAGGGCATGAAGCTCGGGGCCACCGGCTACACGATGACGGAGGTCAACGGCCATGGCTCGCGGAGCGCCCGCAATGTCGCATCGACCACCGGTGCCCGCACGATGAAGGTGGAATTCGTCGTGCCCGCCGACGTGGCCGTGAGCATCCTCACGCACATCTCCCACCAGTATTTCGACGACTATGCCGTGATCGCTTGGCTTGCGGACGTGCAGGTGGTGCGTGGGCAGCAGTACGTGAAGTGAAACACGGGTAGCCCCGGTCACTCCCACTCGATCGTGGCCGGCGGCTTCGACGAGATGTCGTAGACCACGCGGTTCACGCCGCGCACCTCGTTGATCACCCGCGTCGAGATGCGTGCCAGCAGGTCGTAGGGCAGATGGCTCCAGTCGGCCGTCATGAAGTCTTCCGTCTCGACCGCCCGCACGGCGAGCACGTCGTCGTAGGTGCGGGCGTCGCCCATCACGCCCACGCTCTGCACGGGCAAGAGCACGGCAAACGCCTGCGACACCTTGCGCATCAGGCCCGCCCGCTCGAGTTCCTCGAGCACGATCGCATCGGCCTCGCGGAGCGTGTCGAGCCGTGGCTTCGTCACCTCGCCGAGGCAGCGGACGGCGAGCCCGGGCCCGGGAAACGGATGCCGCCACACGATCCGCTCCGGCAGGCCCAACTGCAGCCCGAGCGCCCGCACCTCGTCTTTGAAAAGATCGCGGAGCGGCTCGATGAGCTCGAACTGTAGATCCTCGGGCAGGCCGCCCACGTTGTGATGGAGCTTGATCGTCGCCGCCGGGCCGTCGGGGGCGGCGCCGCTCTCGATCACGTCGGGATAGAGCGTGCCCTGGGCCAGGAACCGCGCGCCCTCGATCTTCGCGGCCTCGTCGGCGAAGCAGTCGATGAACGTTTTCCCGATGCGGCGCCGCTTCTCCTGCGGCTCGGTGACACCGGCGAGCACGTCGAGAAAGCGGGCCTCGGCCGGCACGACGTGGAGATCGGTCTGGAAGTGGGTCGTGAACTCGTCGATCACGGCCTGGGCCTCGTTCTTGCGCAAGAGGCCGTTGTCGACCAGGATGCAGGAGAGCCGGGGTCCGATCGCCCGCGAAAGGAGCGCCGCCACCACCGCCGAGTCGACGCCGCCCGAGAGGCCGCAGATCACCCGGTCGCGGCCGACTTTGCGCCGCACGTCCTCGATCGCCCGCTCCGCGAAGTCTTCCAGCCGCCATGAGCCGCTGCAGCCGCACACACCTTTGAGGAAGTTGCCGAGCATCGTGCCGCCGGCGGGCGTGTGGGTGACCTCGGGATGGAACTGCATGCCGAACACGGGCAACGTGGCGTGCTTGACCGCGGCGAGCGGGCAGGTGGGGGTGCTGGCGAGCGGGAGGAAGTCGTCCGACACGCGGTCGACCTGGTCGCCGTGGCTCATCCACACCTCCGTGTGCTGCGGCACCCCGACGAACAGCGCGTCGGCCGTGATCACGTCGCACGCGGCGCGGCCATACTCCCGGGCTTTGGCTTGCCCTACGGTGCCGCCGAGCGCCTTGCATGCCAACTGCATGCCGTAGCAGATGCCGAGCACCGGAATGCCGAGTTGAAAAATGCCCGGGTCGCACTGCGGCGCCCCTGCTTCGTAGACGCTCGCCGGCCCGCCCGAGAGGATGATCCCGCGCGGCGCGAGCGTGCGGATCCGTTCGGCCGTGATGTCGTGCCGCACGATCTCGCAATACACCTGCTGCTCGCGGACACGGCGGGCGATCAACTGGGCGTACTGCGACCCGAAATCGAGCACGAGCACTCGCTCGGATTGCGGGGCCGAGTTTGCGGCGAAAGCAGGCCGGTGCGGGGCGGCGGCGGTGGGCATGGCGGGCAGCCTCGAGGGGCGGAAAAGCCGGGAAGTATAGAAACTTTCGTGGTGGGCGTTCTATAGTGCGGCGGATTCAGCCATGCTCGCGCTCCTCACGAACGACGACGGCATCTTCGCACCTGGCCTCGCGGCCCTGGAGCGGGCGATGCGCCGGATCGGCGACGTGAGCGTGGTGGCGCCCTCCACCGAGCAGAGCGGAGTCGGCCATGCGATCACGTTCCTCACGCCGCTCACGGC
>CAZDTC010000389.1:0-2695 GCA_964508125.1 uncultured Candidatus Kuenenia sp. | reverse complement strand
ACGGCAACTACGGCGTCAACGAATACCTCAACTGGGCGATGCCGTTTTGGAACGCGTTCGGCGTCGGCTGGCAGGTGGGCGCGCGTGGCGTGCAGACGAACTTCCAGCCCACGACACTCACCGTCGACGGCGTGCCATTCACGAAGGGCTCGCGCGACCAGGTGTTCGTGACCACGGGCTTCTTCACGCGGGCGTTCGAGGGGCGTGGCCTCCAGGGCGGCGCCGTCTACGACTACCTCAGCGACGGCTGGTTTGCAGACGTCAACGTGGCCCAGATCCGCAGTGAGCTGAGCTACGTGTGGGGCTACCACGAGATCGGATACTGGGGTGCCCACAACGTCACGGAGCAGCTCGCCATATTCACGCCGCGCCGTCAGACGAGGCTGATGGGCACCACGCTCGATCTCTACACCGCCTTTTACCGGCTGCATTTCGGCGATGCGAACGAGTGGCGCGTGTGGGGCGGTGCGTCGGGCAACGGCGACGGCATCGTCGGCTCGTCGATGCGTGCCCCCATGACGCGGAGCCTCGCGCTCGAGGGCACCTTCACCTACCTCATCCCGAAGCAGACGGAACAGGCCACCCTCGACGAGATCGGCACGATCTCGAGCTTCGGCCCCGCGGCCTGGAACGTCTCGGTGAACCTCGTCTACTATCCGGCCGGCCGGGCGCGCCGCAGCCTGGCGAGCCCCTACCGGCCGCTGTTCGACGTGGCCGACAACGGCAACATGATCCGCTCGCTCGTGATCCCGGGGCCATGATCCGGATCCAGACCCGGGCCACGACCGCGTCCGGCACCAGGCGACGACCGGCTCAGATTCTGCTATGATCCGGCTTTTTACCCATCCACAGAATTCCCATGCCGGACGAAAAAGATCCCTGGGCCTCGCTTGCCGATTCGCTGGGCGCCTCTCCGAGCCGTGAGCCGTCTCCGCCGCCGCCACAACGCCCCCCTGAGAAGCCCCGCCAGGAATCCCGCCCTGCGACGCCGCGCCCGGCCGCACCGCGCTCGACCGAGGGATGGGAGAACCTAGACTCCAGCCTCGGCCTCCCGCCCGCCCGTGAGCCGGACCGACCGGCCCCGCGCCGTCACGCCGAGCCGCGCCCGCCGATCGAGCCGCGCCCGCCTGCAGAGATTCGGCGGCCGGCAGCGGAGCCTCCGGTGAGCCGTGAGCCGCGCGCCGCGGACCAGCCCGCCCCGCCGGCTCGGCGCGAAGGCGCCGAGCAGAGCGACGACGGTTCCGAGCCGGGTGGAGAAGGACGCCCGCGGCGCCGTCGCGGAAGGCGCGGCGGCCGCGGTCGCGGTCGTGGTCGGCGCGAGGACACGGCCACATCGGCACGCCTCGGCGATGACGCCGTGCCGCACGACGGGGATCTTGGACCCGAACCGCTCGATGACCTCGTCGACGAGCGGCGGGCTTCGGGCGGCGAACAAGCCGAACGGCCGCTCGACGACGAGGGGCGCCCCCGCAGGCGCCGGCGGCGGCGCGGCCGCCGGGGTGGCCGACGTGGTGCGACGGCCGGCGAGCCGAGTGGCGACGCTGTCGCCCGCCGAGAGCCGGGCCACGCCCACGACGATGAACCACTGCCGGCGGGCTACGGCCGCGCGCAGCAGACGCGACAGCCGGAGGGCCGCGAGCCCGCCGGCCGCACCGACCAGGGCGAGCGCCGTGGCCGGCGCCGCAGGCGTGGCCGAGGCGACGAAGCCGGCCGACGGCCGGCGGCCGATGCCGGGGCGGATTCTTCCTCGCGCCGTGGCCGGCGTGGCCGGCGCGACGCCGATCGCGACCGGACGTCGTCGAGCTCGAGCCTCGCCCGCCGCAGCCGCGACGACTTCGCTCCCGTGTCTCGCGGCTATGACGAGGACGACGAAGGGCTCGAGTTCCTCGGCGTCGAAGATGCCGCCCACGATCAGCCGCGGCGCGAGCAGCGGCATGCCGAAGACGACGTGATCGCCGAGAGCGGCCTCGACGCCGTGCGCGACGTGCCGAGCTGGGTGGAGGCGATCGGGATCGTGATCGCCGGCAATCTCGACGCCCGCAGTCGCCCGCGTTCGGACCGCGGCGACGACGACCGCCGCCGCAGGTAAGCGGGGCAACCGTCCCGGTCCCGATTCGGCAAGCGAGACGCTTGCCCCACGCCCTACTTGAGCGAGATCGTGCGGGCGAGTGGCTTGAGGATCTGCTCGATCACGCAGGCATCCACAACCTCGCGGGCGAGGTGCGCGAGCCGGTCGATCGTGTCGGCATAGCTCGTCTGCGGATCGAGGCTCCCATACTGCCGGGCCGTGACATACACGCTCAGCTGCTCCTCGGCGAATTCCCCGGTCCGCACTTGAAACGCGTTCGTGCGGGCCTCCGTGCTCACTCGCACCTGCACCCGGCAGTCTTCGTCGAGCGCGATCGTGAGCGAGGGCTCGTAGTTGATCACGCGGCCGCCAGGCAGGTCGGCCACCCGGTCGAGGGCCGAGCCCACGCCAAGGGCCTCGGCGAGCAGGGCATTGTGATTCCCACGGTAGGCAAAGTCGAAGCCAAACAGCAGATCGAGCGCCTCGCAGTCGAGCGGGCTCACGGAGAGGAGCGCCGGCGCGAGTTCGAGCACGAGCCTGTGCTGCTCGAGGGCGGCCTCGATCGAGGGAGGATTCACCTGCCCGGAACAAAGCCGCTTCGACTCCACGGCCGCCCAGCGGTAGCGG
>CAZDTC010000388.1:0-2710 GCA_964508125.1 uncultured Candidatus Kuenenia sp. | reverse complement strand
CCGCTTCTTGGCGAGGTAGTAGAGGCCGCTCTTGAACTCACCCACCTCCCCCGTGACGCTCCGACCTCCCTCGGGAAACACGATCAGCGACTTCGTGGAGCCGATCTCCCGGAGCATCAGATCGACGGGACTCTGGTGCACCTTGATGTCGGTGCGGTCGATGAGGATCGCGTTGAACACCTCCTCGGCCAGCCAGCGGCGCACGAGGCCGCGCTGCCAGTAGTCCTTCGCGGCCACCGGCCGGGTGAGTTCGCGGACAGCCTGCGGCAGCGACGACCAGATCACGATCGCGTCGAGGTGGCTCGTGTGGTTGGCGAAGTACACGCGCTGGCAGATGTCGGGCTGGCTCGCGATCCAGCGCACGCTCGCGCCGCTCAAGATCCGGGCGAGCGCCGCGAGCGAGAGCCCTGCGGCACGGCAGAGCACCGACGGGCCGGCGGGGTCGCTGGTGCCGGCGACGGAAGCGGGCTGCATGTCGGCGGGCGAGAGCATGACGGCTAGTTTCGACATGGAGGGCGGCGCTGGTCAATGAGCGGCGGGCGGCCGGGCCGCGGGCACGAACGGGTTGTGGATCTTCTCGTGCCCCACCGTGGTCGGCGGGCCGTGGCCCGGAAACACGATCGTGTCGTCGGGCAGGGTGTAGAGATGGCGGCGGATTCCGGCGGCGAGGGCGGCGAAATCGCCGTCGGGAAAATCGGTGCGGCCGATGCTCTCGTGAAACAGCACGTCGCCGGCGAACACGACCGGCGGCACCTCGCCGCCGAGCACGAACACGACGTGCCCCGAAGAGTGGCCCGGAATCTCGCGGATGTCGATCGCCATTCCCGCGAGGTCGAGCCGCTCGCCGTCGTCGAGCAAGCGATCCGCCGGCGGGCTCGTGAGCGCGATGCCGAAGCCGCCGGAGAGGTTGCCGGCGGGATCGCCAAGCTTCGGGGCGTCGCCGCGGCCGATCACGATCGGCAGCGTCGGCCACACCTCGCGGAGGGCGCCGTTGCCGGCGATGTGGTCGGAGTGGCCGTGGGTGATGAGGATCGCCTCGGGCTTGAGCCCCTCGGCACGGATCGCCTCGATCACGACCCCCGGCTCGAAGCCAGGGTCGATCACGAGGCACTCCCGCACCCCGGGGCGAAACACGACGTAGGTGTTTTCACCGAACGGGGCCGACTCGACGCACATCACGCGCAGATCGGGGGCGGGCGCGATGGCAGGGAGGCGGGGCATTGGGGGCGGGCCGAGGGCGGCGGGCAGGGCGACCGACCGAGCATCGTCTGGCATGGGGAGGGTGGCAAGCCACCGCGTGGCGCGGCTGAAAAAAGCGGAATCCCGCCGGACGAACTGGGATGGCCGCCCCGCGGAGCCGCCGGTATGCTCCCGCCCCTCCCGATCTCTCCGGCATGGACCCCACCGGATCTGCCGGCCGTTCGGGTGGTCTGGCGATTGCTCATGCCCCGCCGCGGGCGGGGCGATGAACCAGAGAAGCGATCGACCGATTTCAAGGAGGATGCGAGATGGTCAGTCGGGCACGGATGGTGTTGAGTGGTGCTGGCAGCGCCATGATGTCCGTAATGGCACTGGCCGTCGGCTGTGGCCTCCAAGCCGTGCCCTCCCTCGGCCAGGCCCCTGCTCCGGGCCAGGCGGCCGCGCAGCCCGGAGCATTCCAGGGACTCGTGCCGCAGGGCGGCCTGCCGCAGGGCAATGCCAACGCCGGCGACGCTGCGGCCGCGGTCGCCGCCGCTCACCCCCTCGAGCCGGCGCTCGAGGTGGCCCGCAAGGGGCTCGCCAGCATCCAGGCAAACATCCAGGACTATTCCTGCACGGTGGTCAAGCGCGAGCGGATCGATGGCAAACTCGGCGAGCATGAATACATGTTCGCGAAGATCCGGCAGCGGCCGTTCAGCGTGTATCTCAACTTTCTCGGGCCCGACAGCGTCAAGGGCCAGGAAGTGATCTATGTCGACGGCCAGAACGACGGCAACATGCTCGCTCACGCGGGCAGCGGCGTGCGGGCCATGGTGGGAATGGTGTCGCTCAAGCCGCAGAGCATGCTCGCGATGGCGGGCAACCGCTATCCGATCACGGAACTGGGCGTCGAGAACCTCACCAAGCGGCTCGTCGAGGTCGCGAATCACGACAAGCAGTTTGGCGAGTGCGACGTCAACTTCTATCCCAACGCCAAGGTGAACGGCCGGATCTGCACCTGCATCCAGGTGACCCACCCCGTGCCGCGGCGCAACTTCCGCTTCCACCTGGCCCGTGTGTTCATCGACGACGAACTCACGATCCCGATCCGCTACGAGGCCTACGACTGGCCGCAGGAGCAGGGCGGACAGCCGGTGCTCATGGAGGAGTACACCTACATGAACGTGAAGCTCAACAACGGCTTCACCGACGCCGACTTCGATCCCAAGAACACGTCCTACAAGTTCGGCGCCAAGTAGGACGGGCTTAAGCCTGTCTGCGGTCAACTCAGCTGCGCCGGCTCGGGGTTGCCCCGTACCACCTCGCCGGACGCTCACTGCGGCCCTCCAGGCCTCCGCTCGCTCGACTCCGGCTGCGCTGCGCCATCCATGGCTGCGCTTGCCTGCATACGCCGGCTCAATGGTAGGGGTAACCCCTCGCCTCCCCCTTTCTGTTGAGGAGGCTCGGGGCTGCCCGTGCCCTCGAGCGGGCTATGGGAGCGAGCGCAGCCATGGATGGCGAAAGCGAAGCG
>CAZDTC010000387.1:0-2711 GCA_964508125.1 uncultured Candidatus Kuenenia sp. | reverse complement strand
CCGCTCTTCGACCGTAACCAGGGCAACATCCGCTCGGCCCGGGCCGACATCGCCCCGTCGCGGGCCGACCTGCGCACGACCGAGCTCGACCTGGCCACGCAGGCGGCGCGGGCGATCGCGAACTACCGCACTGCGCAGCGACTCGCGGAATGGTACGAGCAATACATCCTCCCCAAGGCCCGCGAGACGGTGCAGCTTACGCAGACGCTCTACGGACGCGGCGAGGTGACCTTCCTCAGCCTGCTCCAGGCGCAGCGGATCCTCACGGAGACGGAGTTGGCGTTCGTGGAGGCCCAAGCCGATCGCTGGACGGGCGCCGTGACGATCGCCGACCTCTTGCAGCTTCAGGAGTTTCCGCCGGCGGTCGATGCCCCGGCGGCAATCGGCTTCGACAATCTCGAAGCGGTGCAGGCGCCTCCGGCGGCTGACCGCGATGGCCGAGCACCGGCACCATTCCCCGACGAGCCGCCGGTGCAGCCCGGCGCGGCGAAGCCCGAGCCGATTCAACCGCTCCCGGCGCCGTAGATGAGCGCGATGAGAGCCTACTGACGCACTTCGAGATCGAGGTGGGCCTGGCTGGACACCCCGGCGACAAGGTCGTTGACCATGAGCTCGAGCCGATAGGACCCGGGGCCAGCTGACTCGGGGATACGGAGGAAGAAGCGGGCGAAGTAGTCTCGTCGGGGAGCGAGGCAGGTTTCGTCGATCGGCTCGAAGTCCCACATGCCGATCTCATGGCCGTCGGAGGAAACGAGCCGGAAGATCGTGTCGATGCTCGTGGTATGCCCTGCGGGCGAATGTCTTGCTGTCGGCGCTTCGAGTTCGAAATACACGATCACGTCCTGCCCTGGCCGGAACACAGCTTCTGGAAACTTGTCGACGACGCCCCAGGCGCGGACGCGCGACACGAAGCAGGCGTTCTGCACGGCGAGCGCGGAAGCGGGAGGAGGCGTGGCCTCCGCACGTTCAATGGCCACCGGTTCGTTCAGGGTGATCACGGGCTCGGCAACCTCCGGAGGCGCGGCGGCAGCGGGCGGCTCGACCGCGGAGGAAGGTTCCGGTTCGGGGCCGACGGGCCGTGAGGCCTCGACGACGACGGCGGGTGGCTCCGGGATCGGCTCCGCAGAAGAGGCTCCGTTCGGCGTATCGGATGCGGCCACCGCCGGCGTGCGATTCCGGGGGCGATAGGCCTCGAGCGAAGCTGCAAAGGCATCGATGGCGGCAGGCCAATCCTCCGGGCTCGTCTTCTCGAGGATCGACAGGAGCGCGGCCTGGGTCGGGGCGTCGAGTTCGCCGACACCCTCGAGGTGGGCGACAGCCTGATCCACAGCCATGTCGAGCGATGGCGCCTTGGGTTCCGAGATCACGGGTGTGGCGTCGTCGGGAGCCTCGTCGGTCGCGAGGCTCGCCGACACGGCGGCATCCTGATCAGAGCCAGCCTCGTCGGTCGCCGCGGCCTCCGCGAGTGAATCGACCGTCTCCCGCAACGCCTCGCGCATCACGGCGGTCGTCAGCGTCGACATGCAGCCGCCCTGTGAGAGGAGCAGCAGGCCGGCACACAGCCGGAACATGACGGGAAGTGGTGGTCTCCGGAGCGGCATGGAAGGCGGGTGTCCGACGGTGGCCTCGCGGCCGGGGGCCGGGAGAGGCGGGACAATAGAAAGGCCCCGTTCGTGGCGGCAAGGCCAGAACGGCATGCCGCGCACCGACAAAACATCGGCAGCAGCCGCGTTTTTGGGGACGCAAGGTAGAATCCTCCCCACCTGCCGAGACCCTCCCGCATGCCAGCGCCGTCCTTCGAGCCGGAAGCCTTCCCCGATGGGTGGGGGCATCGCCATCTGCTGGATCTCGAGCATCTGTCGACACAGGAGATTCGACTCCTGCTCGACACGGCCGCCCGGTTCAAGGAAGCCACCGACGGCTGCCGCCGTAAGTTGTCCGTGCTCACCGGCCGCACCATCGTCAACCTGTTCTTCGAGAACTCGACCCGCACCCGCACGAGTTTCTCGCTCGCCGCCCGTCGGCTCGGCGCCGACGTCGTCGACTTCACCGCCTCCGGTTCCAGCCTCTCGAAGGGCGAGTCGTTCATCGACACGGCGAAGAACCTCGAGGCGATGGGCGTCGATGCCGTCGTCGTCCGCCATGCGACTCCCGGGACGCCCCACCTGCTCGCCCAGCACCTCGACGTGGGTGTGATCAACGCGGGCGACGGTCCCCACGAGCACCCGACACAGGGCCTGCTCGACATCTTCTCGATCCGGGAGCACCGCGGCGACCTGTCCGGCGCGACGGTCGGGCTCGTGGGCGACATCGCCCACAGCCGTACGGCACGGTCGAATCTGTGGGGCCTGCTCAAGCTGAACGCGAAGGTGATCCTCTGCGGGCCACCGACGCTCGTCTCGCAGCGCTGGAAGGAACTCGGCGTGGAAGTGTCGCATGATTTGGATGCGATCGTGCCGCGCTGCGACGTGCTCAACCTGCTGCGGATCCAGTTCGAGCGGCAGAACATGCGGCCGTTTCCGTCGGTGCGGGAGTATGCGCATCTCTACGCCATGACGCGCGAGCGGCTGAAGCGGGCCAAGAGAGATCTCCTGATCCTTGCCCCAGGCCCGATCAACCGGGGCGTGGAGGTGACCGCCGAGGTGGCCGACTGCCCGCAGTCGCTGATCCTCGACCAGGTGACCAACGGCCTTGCCGTGCGCATGGGCGTG
>CAZDTC010000386.1:0-2712 GCA_964508125.1 uncultured Candidatus Kuenenia sp. | reverse complement strand
ACGCGGAGCGTGCTCCCCGACCTCAAGAAACTGGGCCCCAGGCTCGGCAAGGATCTGCCCAAGGCCCGCGACGCGCTTGCGACGGCCGATGCGGCGGCCCTCCTGGCAGCGCTCGCCTGTGACGGCCGGGCCGACGTTCCGCTTGCGGGCGGCGGCACGGCCACGATCGAGAAAGACGAAGTGCTCATCCGCACGACGGCGAAGGAGGGCTGGGCCGCCGCCGAGAGCCCGCTTGCGGTCGTGGTCGTCGCCAGCCAGCTCACGCCAGATCTCGTCGCCGAGGGACTCGTGCGCGAGGTGGTGCATGCGATCCAGTCGCAGCGCAAGACGCTCGACCTCGAGTTCACCGACCGGATCACGCTCGGATTCGAAACGTCATCCGCTGCCCTCCGCGCCGCGCTCGAGCGGCACCTCGACTACGTCACGGGCGAAACGCTCGCCGACTCAGCCACGTTCGGCCCCCTCCTGGGCGCCGCCTCCGAAACCCACGACCTCGACGGCCACCCGCTCACCATCCACGTGAGGGCGTGACCGCCTCATAAAGGTGCCAGCCACCAAATTTGGGTAACCTACGCAGGCCCGTCCCCTCTCGATTGCCCAAATTTGGTGGGTGGCACCTTTTTTTCACCTTTTTTTCCATGCGACTCGCCGTGCTTCTCTCCGGCTCCGGCCGGACGCTCGAAAACCTGCTCGACGAGATCGGCGCGGGACGGCTGGCGGCGTCGGTCGAGGTCGTGATCGCAAATTGCGGCGGCGTGCGCGGCGTCGAAGTGGCCAAGCGGGCGGGTGTGCCGACGCACGTGCTCCCAAAGGGATCGAAGTCGCTCGCGGCCTGGAGCGAACAGATTTTTGCCCCCTGCCGTGCAGCCCGGGCCGACCTCGTGGTGATGGCCGGGTTTCTCCAACTCGTGGAGATCCCCGCTGACTTTGCGGGCCGCGTGATCAACATCCACCCCGCCCTGCTCCCCGCCTTCGGCGGCCAGGGATTTCACGGGATGCACGTGCATCGGGCCGTGCTCGCCCGCGGTTGCACGGTGTCGGGCTGCACGGTGCACCTCGTCGACAACGAGTATGATCATGGCCGGATCCTGCTCCAGAAAACGGTGCCCGTGCTCCCCGACGACACCCCCGAGTCGCTCGCCGCCCGCGTGTTCGCCGAGGAGTGCCGGGCCCTCCCCGAGGCGATCCGCCGTTTCGCCTGAAAAGGCGACGCAGCTCTTTTCCACCCCCCCCGGACATCGCAAACCAACAGGAGCCACCTCATCATGCCCCGCTCGCTCGGCAACCTGATCGCCGATTCGCTCCAGCTCTCGCTCGGCTACGCCGATCGGCTCCTCAAGGGCATCGCCCCCGATCGCTTCCCCCGCTTCGCCGTGGTCGGCGGCCAGACGGTGGAGTCGAATCATCCGGCCTTCGTCTACGGCCACCTGAGCCTCTACGCGCCGAAGATCCTGCACCAGATCGGCTCCCCGGCCCCGTCGGTGCCGGAGCACTTCGAGATCCGGTTTTCCAAGGACGCGAAGTGCGTCGACGACGCCGACCTCGATCTCTATCCCTCGATGGACGAGATCGTCACCTTCTTCCTCGAGGGGCACCGGATGGTGACGGGCGCCCTCCGCAGCACCCCCGACGACGTGTTCCAGCGGCCGAACCCGGCCGAGGGACGGATGAAGGAGCTCTTCCCCACGATCGGCTCGGTGCAGACCTTCTACTGCGGCGGCCACATGATGATGCACCTCGGCCAGGTGAGCGCCTGGCGGCGCATGGAGAGCCTCGGCGCCGCCTGATTCGCCGCCGCGTGGACATCGCGCCATTCCGTCTGAAATGTGCGACGGGGGAGTCGCCTCGGTGGATGCGCCTTGCCTTCAGCGACGGAATGCATAGTGTTCTGCATCGACAGCCATTCCCCTCCCATGGAGAATCTCATGCGTATCGCCCCGCTAACTCGTGCTTCGCTCTTCCTTGCTGGATGTGCCCTGCTTTCCACGTCACTGGTCGGTTCGTCTTCACTTTCGGCGGCCCCCTGCCCCAACAGTGGCCGGGCAACGGTCCGGCACGGCACCGTGCAGCCGAGCCACGTCGTCCAACCGACCGTGATTCACGAGCGGATCGTGTCGACGCCCGTTCGGGAGGTGGTCCTCGCCCAGGCTCCGCAGGACATCGTCGACGTGGCCGTCGGCGCCGGCACGTTCAAGACGCTGGCCGCCGCGCTCGGTGCGGCGGACCTCGTGGCCACGCTCAAAGGCGACGGCCCTTTCACCGTGTTCGCCCCGACCGACGAAGCGTTCGCCAAACTCCCGGCCGGCACCGTCGAGACGCTGCTCAAGCCGGAAAACAAGGGCAAACTCAAGGAGATCCTCCTCCTGCACGTCGTGCCCGGCAGCGTGACGGCGGCCGACGTCGTGAAGCTCAAGGAGGCCACGACGGCTGGCGGCAAGACGCTCGCCATCTCGACGGCCGATGGCGTGAAGGTCGGCACGGCCACCGGCATGTCGAAGGTCGTGAAGACCGACATCAAGGCGAAGAACGGCGTGATCCACGTGATCGACGCGGTCATCCTGCCGTAAGGCAACCCTGCCTGTCGGGCACTTCGTTCGCCATTCCTCCACGGCCGGCGATCGTCACTCAGAGCGACGGTCGCCGGCTGTTTTTTATCCAGCCGGCGTTCTGCTCCGCCTGACTACGCCTGCCAGGCCGACACGGGCACGCAGC
>CAZDTC010000385.1:0-2721 GCA_964508125.1 uncultured Candidatus Kuenenia sp. | reverse complement strand
CCACCACGAGCGGTGAGCCCACGGCAGTGCTGCCGCCGGGGAGCCGCTTCCGGAATTTTTCCACGCCCGTGCGCTTGTCGAAGCAGACGGCGATCTTGTCGAGGAAGTAAAGATGCTCGCCGACGACGACGGGCGACGGCATCCCCGCGCCGCACTTTGTTTTCGACCACAGCACGGGGCCGCCACTTGCTTGCCCCTTCGGAAGCGTGAGATCGCCCGTGCAGCCGCGGCCGATCGCGTAGGCCGGTGCCTTGCTGCCGGGGCTCGATGTGCCGAAGTAGACGCCGTCGGCATCGGCCACGACGGAGCAGGCGAACGACGTGTCGATGCCGCCGAAACGCCAGCGCTCGGCACCCGTGTCGAGGGCGTAGGCCGTCACGCGGCCCTGGCCGGCGGTCACGACCTCCGCGGTGCCGGCGTTGTCCCACACGATCGGCGTGCTCCACGACGTGCCCTTCGGGCCCGCCGCCCGCCACACGTCGGCACCGGTGGCGGCATCGATGCAGACGAGCGTGTCGTTCTCCTCGTTGTAGAGCTGCACGAAGAGCCGCGCCGTGCCGTCGGCGGCGACGTGGAGCAGGGGGGAAGAGCCGGTGCCGAACTGGTTCGTGGTGGGCTGGGGGCCGAGGTCGCGCCGCCAGCGTTCGTTGCCGGCGTGGTCGAGTGCGACGAGCGTGCCCGTGGCGCCGAAGAACGCGAACACGGCGTCGGCCGTGGCGCAGGGAGTCTCCGTGGCGAATGTGTTCGAGGCGTGCTTGCCGAAGGTGGGCTTCGCATTGACGATCGCCTTCGACCATGCGATGGCGCCCGTGGACTTGTCGAGGCAGAGCACACGCCACTCGATCGGCTCAGACGGCGCCGATCCCATGCCCCACGTCGAGAGCGACATCACGCCCCCCATCATGCCGCTCGGGCGGGCACCGCTCGGCGAGATCGCCGTCGTCACGAAGATCCGGTCGCCGGCCACGATCGGCTGCGACCATCCCGCGCCCGGTAGCGGCGTGCGCCAGGCGACGCGTGAATCGTTGCTCCATTGCACTGGCACCGTGGCTTGGGGGGCCTGGCTCAGCGCGGGGCCTCCACGAAACTGCGGCCAATCGGCCTGCGCTGCGGCTGCGGCCGCCAACGCGACGATGATCCCGATCCATGCGCGATGGTGCATATGAGGCCTCCTTGCACGGCATCGCAGGCTACCAGAACCGTGTCGGTGAGAGGAAGGCGAGTGGGAGCGGGGTGGTGCCTGTCAGGGCGAGGTCGGCGAGGGCTTCCCCCATCACGCTCGCGAATTTGAAGCCGTGGCCCGAAAACCCGGCGGCGATGGCGACGCGGTCGTGGTCGGGATGGAGCCCCACGAGGAAATGATGGTCGGGCGACATCGTGTAGAGGCACGCGGCATGGTCGGCCACGGCGATGCCCAGCCGCGGCAGGTGGGCGGTGATCACGGCGTCGAGCGTTCGCTGCTCGCGCGGATCAGTGGACCGATCGACGGCCAGCGGGTCGGCGACGACGCTTCCGCCCGTATGCTCGGCGATCTTCACGCCACGGTCGTCGAGCCGGGGAAATCCGTAGAAAAACCCGTCGGGTCTGGCGAAGGCGAAGCAGGGGAGCGAGCCGGCGGTGAAGTCGGCCGCGCGGGCCGAGGGAGGCCGATACCAGAAGAGCGACTTGCGGAGCACGACGAGCGGAATGGCCGCAAGATCGAGCAGGGCAGACGCCCACGGGCCGGGCGCGAGCACGAGCCGGTCGGCGGCGATCTCGCCCTCGTCGGTCACCACCACGACTCCGTCACCCTCGATCCGCCATGCGTGGACGTCCGTCGCGGTGTGGAGCGTCGCGCCGGCCACCTCGGCCGCCGCCGCGTGCGCCGCCACACACGCTTCGACGAACAAATAGCCAGCCTGTGGCTCGTACACGGCCACCCAATCCTCAGGCAACGTAAACTGTGGCCAGCGGCGGCACGCCTCGGCTGCGGAGAGGCGATCGATCGGAATGCGGTGCTTGTCCGCCGCATGGATCGCCCCGGCGAGCACCTCGCTCTCGGGCGGCCCGGCGAGCATCAGCCCCGACTCCACGAGCAGCCGCCGACCCGTGCGGGCTTCGAGTTCGCGCCACAGGGCATACGCGCGATCGAGCAGTGGCACGTAGTGGGGATGCTCGAAGTAGGCCCGCCGGATGAGCCGCGTCTGCCCGTGCGAACTTCCCCGATCATGGGCGATCGGAAACCGATCAAGCCCGAGCACGCGGGCCCCGCGCGCGGCGAGATGAAACGCCGCGGCGCTGCCGATGCCGCCAAGCCCCACGACGATCACGTCGAACCGTGCCATGATGCGCGATCATACCGTGGGGCAAGCGTCTCGCTTGCCGGGAGTTGAGGAGGCATTGGCAACCGCGACGGTCGCCCCACGAAGCGCTTACATTGTGCAGATGCCCGACCTCTCCCCCGCATCCCTCCGCGACCTGCCCGTGGCCGCCGTCCTGCCCGAGGCGGTGGCGGCGTCGCGCGGCGGGGCTGTCGTCATCACCGCGCCGCCGGGATCGGGCAAGACGATGCTCGTGCCCGCGGCTGTCCTCGACGACCTGCCCGCCGGCGGCAAGGTGGTGCTCCTCCAGCCGCGCAGGCTCGCCGCGAGGGCCGTCGCCCATCAGATTGCGCGGCTCCGCGGAGTTGCGCTCGGCGGCGAGGTGGGCGGCTTGGATTGCGGTGGTCATCTAGATCCGTTT
>CAZDTC010000384.1:0-2729 GCA_964508125.1 uncultured Candidatus Kuenenia sp. | reverse complement strand
TCGGCGGCGGCGCCCACATTGGCGACGACGTCTTCCTCGGCCTGCATGCGTCGGTTGGCCCGGGCAAGCGGGTCGGCGCCCGCAGCAAAGTGAGCGCGAATTCCGCAGCCCTCACGGATGCTCCGGCGGAATCGCTCGTTCATGGCGTGCCTGGCCGGATTGTTCCGTTGGTGGCTTTAGAAGTGGGGCTTGCAGTCGCTACCAAACACTCATGAACGCCATCCTCGCCTCTTTCCGTAAACTCGTCGTTTTGGCAGTCGCTGCATTCGCTCCGCACGCCTTTGCTCAGCCGAAGGTCGTCGATCAGCCCGCGGGTGTACATGCCGCCGAATCCGCGGTCGCTCCGCCGATTGCTAGTCGTCTGCGTCCGCCTTCGGCCGAGAACATACGCGCGGCTTCAGGAAAGGTGCGGGATGTGTTCGCAGACGACTTTGCGGCTGCAAAAACGCCTGAAAAGAAGCGCGAACTCGCGGCGCGGCTTGGCGAACAGTCAGCCGCCACGGATGACCCAGCAGAGCGGTGGGTGATTCTTTCGGAGGCGATGCGTCTGGCGATAGACGGCGGTGATGCGACCGTAGGCTTAGCCTTGATCGAGAGGATTCCGAGCGAGTTCGCTGTGGAGAATGCCGATGCGGGCCGGTTGGAGGCCATGACTCGTCTGGCCTCGAAGGTCTCAGCTACCGACGGCGACATGGTGGGCCGAGAGATGCTTAATCTCGCACGACGCTTAGCGGATGCCGGTGACGATCCACTTGCCACAAAGGCGGTGGCCGCCGTCACGAGCCTCGCGCGCAAGACTAAAAATGCCGACTTGCTGGCATCCGCCACCAAGCTCGAGGCCGATCAGAGGGAACAGCGTAAGGAGGCCCGCACCAAGGCCGCAATCGTGGAGAGGCTGCAGCAATCGCCTTCCGACCCAGAAGTATGCCTCGAGGCTGGAAAGTTTTTTTGTTTCAAACTGAATGACTGGCAAAAGGGGCTCCCCTTGCTGGCGGCTGGCTCCCATCCTGGGCTGGCCCAGGCGGCGAAGGGCGAACTCGCTTCCGTAGGCCAAGCCGGGACGTTGGCGAACGTTGCGGACCGATGGTGGGAAGTTGCGGAGGTGGAAAGCAACGCCACCAAGACGGCGATCCAATCTCATGCTGCTGACCTCTATCGCCGCGTGCTTGCTTCGCTGAGTGGCCTCGACAAGGTGCGCGCGGAGAAACGGATCGCCACAGCCGCCGCGAGCAGCCGGCAAGCGGGCAACTCGCTGGCCAAGCAGATCCCGGGCCTGGTGCTGTGGCTTGATTCATCCGATCTCCAAAGCTTCGAGCCTCCTATTCGCCGCGGAAATGGCGATGTGCGGATCGCTGTGTGGCGCGACCTAAGCGGCCGCGGCAACGATGCCAAACAGCCTGATGCCGCCAAGCAACCGCTCTGGTCCGCCGAAGCCTTCGGCGACAGTCCGGGTCTCGTGTTCTCCGGTGGCCAAACGTTGCTCGTGCCGATGCCCTGCGGCCGAGCCGGCACGATCCTGGTAACGCTGCGTCCGAAGGCTGCCGGCAACATGAGGTTTCTCGGCTGCTACCGCAATCAGGGCGAGCATGTGGGGCTCTGCTTGCGGAGCGATGGCAGCGTGTGGGCGGAGGCTCTCACGCCTGGCAATGCCGCGGCCGTGGCGCGGTCGAACGCCTCGGCATACAAGGCCGAGACAAGACTCCTGGTCGGCCAGTCCTGGGGCAAGTCGCTTTCGCTGATCGGCGTTGGCAGCGTTCCGGCAGCGCCGTTCAAGGGAGATGCCGACGTGTTTCCCGGGCCGTGGGGCATCGGCGGGGCATTTCTCAAGCAGCAGGCCGAGTATTTCAACGGCGCAACCGGCGAAGTCTTGGTATTTGACCGCGAACTGAACGGGGCCGAACTGGAAAGCTTGTCGGGCGAACTGGTCGCGAAGTGGCGATGCCGGTGAGCATTCGGGGAATAAAAATCGCGGGCGAAGACACATGGCTCAGCCGGGTTTTCTTCCAGTGAACGTCAGCATTAGCCTGCTGCGGCGGCTGTTCACCCTTAGGCCGCACGACACGGCCACCGAGTCGGGCCGCTCGCTGGAACGCTACCGGCGGGCGGCGCTCACGTCGGCAGCTACGGTCCTCGGTCGAGGCGTGGGGCTGGTGGCGACGCTCATCTCAGTGCCACTCACGATCCGCTACCTCGGCACGGAGCGGTATGGAATCTGGATGACAATCAGCTCCATCGTTGCGCTCCTCGGCTTTGCGGACCTTGGGCTTGGTAACGGACTCCTGAATGCGATCTCCACGTCGCATGGACGTGATGATCGCGATTTCGCCCATAAGTGCGTTTCGTCCGCCTTCTTCCTGCTGGCCGGCCTTGCAGCGTTTCTGGCCGTGATCTTTGCCCTGTCTTACCCCTCGATTCCTTGGCATCGCGTATTCAACGTCTCACCGGAGGTGGGGCGGCAGGAGGCCGGGCCGGCGATGGCAGTCTTCTTCGGCTGCTTCCTGGTCGGCATGCCGCTCGGGATCGTCAACCGCATCCAGATGGGCTATCAGGAGGGTTTCGTAAACGCGGCATGGCAGGCCGTCGGCAGTCTGCTCACGCTCGTCTGCCTTTTAGTCGCGATCTGGCTCCACGGCTCGCTGCCCCTGCTAGTGCTCTCGTTGGCCGGGGCTCCGCTGGTTGCGACCGCCCTCAATGGCCTGGCTTTGTTCTGCCGCAACATGCCCTGGCTC
>CAZDTC010000383.1:0-2733 GCA_964508125.1 uncultured Candidatus Kuenenia sp. | reverse complement strand
GACTTCCCAAGCATCGCCATCGTGGGCTGTTTCCAAAATCCATCGGCCTTTGGCAACGCCGCGACGGATTCCAGCAGTCGTTTCGATCATCAGTCGCAGGTCAACTTTTTCGAGATCCTGCCCGACGACCAAACCTCGAACTGCCCCGATCATATCGTGTCTGCGCACCCTCGCCGGTCTACTCAGCTTTGTTTTGTCCGATGCCGAGGAAAACAAGCCGCAGGAATGTGAGAGGAAAATTCCGGACCACTTTGGGTGGTCCCCGATCTCGGAGACCTGGTTCGACTCCTCGCGGATCTCCCGGAGGGGCAACGCCAGGCCCTCGTGAGCTTGATGCGCTACGCCGCCGGCGGCGGGTAACGACTTTTTGCCGCCGGATTCGAGGTGAGATAGACTTACGCAGATGAAGTTTCTCATCACGCTGACGCAGGACGAAGACCGCATCTGGATCGCGGAATGCCCGAGCATTCCCGGCTGCGTATCGCAGGGCCAATCCCGCAGCGAGGCGATCGAGAACGTCCGCCAAGCGATTGCGGCCTGCCTGGAAGTCAGGGCGGATCGAGGGATGCCCCTCACCGTGGAAACGCAGCAGGTCGAGGTCACGATCTGATGGGCCGGCTCCCCGTCTTGAGCGGAGCAGAGGCGGTTCGGATTTTCGGAAGGCTGGCTGGACGATCGACCGCCAGCGTGGCAGCCATGTCATCCTCGTGAAGGATGGCCACATCGCGACGCTCTCCGTTCCCGATCATGAGGAACTCGCCCGAGGAACACTCCGCAGCCTCATTCGTGCCGCGGGCATGACGACCGAAGATTTCGAGGCTCTCGCCAAAGACTGAGCTGAAGGACTTTGCCGACGAGTTGATCCTGTTAGAACGAGTGGGGATTTTCTGTCCACGGCAGCACGTCTTACTTCGCATGAGCCCCCGACGTGGAGCCCGCCTTGCCTCGGCATGGCATCTGGCACAGTCATTGCGTGCAGAGAGCCGCACTGACTCGCATCAGGAAAGCGAAACGGCCGCGCCACTCGCTTTCGCGAATGACACGGCCGTCTTTCGCTGAATTGTAGTACCCCCACGGGGAGTCGAACCCCGGTTTTCGGACTGAGAACCCGACGTCCTGGGCCACTAGACGATGGGGGCGTCTGACCTGAACTGTAAGGGTGTCGGACGGGGTGTCAAGCGAACTTGAACCCCCTGCCGGAAAGGCGTTTTGCACGGGGTTTTCGTCATCGGAGTCGCCGTCGTGGTCGCTTGCTTGTCGGCCCCCGCTGCTCACCGCGGGGCTCGGGGAAACGTCGAGCGGCGAGACCGCAGCCGCCCGATGGCGAATCCGGCGGCGAGCGCGGCGAGCGCCGCCACGCCCGTCGCGATCCACATCCGCCGCGTCGCCTCCCGCTCGGCCGCCTCTCGCTCGAGCGCCGCCTGGAGCCGCATCGTCGCCTCCCGCATCTCGATCGACCGCATCCGCTGCGGCGGTGCCGGCACTTTCCCGCTTGCCGGCCGCACAGGCTCTACGCCCGCCCACTCCGCCGGGTCGCTCCAGGCGAGGGCCGAAGGCAGGTGTCGCGAGCCTGGTGTCACGGCCGGCTCGATCTCCGCGACGGTGTGCAGCATGTCGACCGGGCTTGCGAACCGCTGGCCGGGCTCCTTCGCGAGGAGCGTGTCGACGATCCTGCAGAGCCCCGCCGGAAGGTCGGGCCGCAGCGTCGCGATCGACGTCAGCGGCTCCCGGATGTGGGCCATCGCCACGGCGAGCGGCGTCGGGCCGTCGAACGGCGGCCGCCCGGCGAGCAGGTGATACACCGTCGCCCCGAGTGAATAGAGATCGCTCCGCGCATCCACTCCCCTGCCCTCCGCCTGCTCCGGACTCATGTAGAGCGGCGTGCCGAGCGTCATTCCGTCCTGCGTGAGTTCAACCCCCTCCGGGCCGGAGCGCACGCGGGCGAGGCCGAAGTCGGCCACCTTCACGTCGCCCGATTGCGTCACGAGCAGGTTGTCGGGCTTGATGTCGCGGTGCACCACGCCCTGCTCCGCCGCTCGCGCGAGCGCCGAGCCCACCTGCCCGAGCACGGCCACGGCCTGCCGCGCATCGAGCGGACCGCGCGCCGTGAGCCAGGCCTTGAGCGTCGGCCCGCCGACATACTCCTCGGCCAGAAAATGCAGGCCGTCGACGCAGGCCACCTCGTGGATCTGCACGATGTTGCCGTGCACGAGGCCGGCGGCGGCCCGGGCCTCCTGCTCGAAGCGTTGCACGGCCGTGGCCTGCCGCACCGTCTCGGGCCGCAGCACCTTCACGGCCACCTGCCGCGCGAGCGACTCCTGCTCCGCGAGATAGACGTCGGCCATCGCGCCGCTTCCCAGCCGGCGCAGCAGCCTGTATCCTCCGAGCCTTCGTCCGGAGAGATCCCCGTCGCCGGTGGCGCCTGTCGAGCCGTCGCTCTGCATGCGTTCCAAGCGTATCAGCCCCCTGAGGAGTGTTCATGCCCAAGCCGTCCGCCGCCGACCTGCAGAAGGCCGCCAAAGCGATCGACCTCGACCACTTCGACTACGAGGTCACGCTCGACACCTCCGCCGGCCCGATCCGGCTGGTGCTCGACGCCGTGTCGGCGCCCGGCCACGTGCGCAACATGGTGGCCCTCGCCGAGAGCGGCTTCTACGACGGCGGCTGCTTCCACCGCATCATCAAGGGCTTCATGATCCAGGGCGGCTGCCCGCAGGGCACCGGCACCGGCGG
>CAZDTC010000382.1:0-2742 GCA_964508125.1 uncultured Candidatus Kuenenia sp. | reverse complement strand
TGTCCGAACGACATCCGCATCACAGCAAACTCCGTGCCAGACGATCCGCCAATCAGGCGGCCCTCCGTAAGGATACCCTGCGATTGCGTGAGAAAGCGATTATTTCACACGCTGCCGGCCGGCCAGGGCGTCGGCAAGCATGTCGCGGTTGGCCTGCTCGAGCGACGCGCCGACGGTGAGGCCGCGGGCCAGCCGGGTGATTTCCACGGGAATCCCCGTGAGGCGGCCCGCAATTTCGAGGGCCGTGCCGTCGCCCTCCACGTTCGGCGTGGTGGCCATGATCACCTCGCGAATCCCCCCCTGCCGCACCCTCTCGACGAGGCGGTCGATCGTGAGTTGGCCGGCGGCCACGCCCTCCAGCGGCGACACCCGCCCCTGGAGCACGTGATACAGGCCGCGATACGTTCCCGCCTGCTCGAGCGCCAAGAGATCCCGCACCTGCTCCACCACGCACACCTGCGTCCGGTCGCGCCTTCGGTCGAGGCAGATCTCGCACTCCTCCTGTTCCGCGAGGTTGAAGCACGTCTTGCAGGGATGCAGTTTCTCCTTGACCGCCCGGATCGCCTCGGCAAACGCGATCGCCTCCTGGTTCGACATCCGGAGCACGTGGTAGGCGAGTCGTTCGGCCGACTTGCGTCCGATCCCGGGCAGGTCGGAGAAGTAGTCGACCAGGCGGGCGATCGCTCCGCGGGTTTCAGCCATCGATGTCCTCCTCGTCGTCCGCGATCGTCACCGCAGCTGTCGCCGGGGCCGACGCTGCCGGCGATGCGGGCCCTGCATCTGTCGGTCGCGCGGGCTCCACCTTCCGCACGGCCGCATCGAAGAGCGTGCGGGCCTGGGCCACGAGCGGATGATCCATCACGTCGCGGAGGAGCGCCGCCTGCGACGCCACCGGCCGCGGCCGCTCCGTCTGCGGTGAGGTCGAGGCACCGTTCGCCTCCGCCGCCGCGACGGCGACGGCATGCCGCACCGGCCTTCCGGCCAGGTCCGCGAGCGCCCGGTTGATGCCCGCAGCCACCTCGGGCCGGCGCAGAAAAGCCGCCGCCGTGGGGGCTGTGCCGGGCAGCACGACCTCGAGCACCTGGTCGTTCCAACGGGCCGACTCGACTTCGGCCCCGAAGTCGGTCGCCAATCCGCCGACCGCCGCGCAGGCCTGCAGCCACACAGCCCGCGCGTCGCCGAGCGACGCCGGTTTCGGCACCGCAGCCACCGGCCCGGCCGGCGTCGGCTCCGCCGGCGTGCAATCCACCGGAGCGACAGCGGCCTCACCGCGCCCGGGAGCCTGCCGTGTCAGGTCGGTCGTTTTTTTTTCGCGCGGGGCCGGCTGCGCACGCGCGGGTGCCGCTCCCACAGCCGGACCGCCCGCCTCGGGCACGATGCCGTGCGCGAGCGCCGTGAGGCTCTCGAGATCCTCGAGCTTCGCCAGCCGCACGACCGCCATCTCGGCGAGGATCGCGGCGTGGCCGCTCGTGCGCATCCGAGCGAGGGCCTGGTCGATGATCTGAAGCATCGCCAACAGCGTTTCCGTGCCCACGCTCCGGCCGATGGCCGCAAGGTCGACCCCGAGGCCCGAGCCGGCCGCCATGCCGCCAGGCTTGGCGGCGTCGCAGCCCACGCTCGCGAGCAGTGCGTCGCGCAGGGCCGCGATCAGTTGCTCGAGCACGCCGCCCGGATCGGCTCCGCCGGAAAGCGTGGCGCCGAACGCCTCGAGCGCGGCCCCCGGGTCGCGGGCGGCGATCGCCTCCACGAGGCGGCCAACCTTCTCCTCCCGGCCGGTGCCGATCACGGCATGCACGTCGTCGACGCCGATCTCACCGGCGGACGAGCCGAGCAACTGCTCGAGGAGCGACTGACTGTCGCGCATGCTCCCCGCAGCCCGTCGGGCGATCAGCGACAGGGCCTCGGCCGTGGCCCGCCCGCCTTCCGCCTCCACGATCTGCGCGAGCCGCCGCGTGATGGCGGGCGCGTCGACCGTGACAAAATCAAACCGCTGGCACCGCGAAAGGATCGTGATCGGGAGCTTCTCGGGCTCCGTCGTGCAGAGCACGAACTTCACGTGCGCCGGGGGCTCTTCGAGCGTCTTGAGGAGCGCATTGAACGCCTCGCGTGTGAGCATGTGGACTTCATCGATGATGTACACCTTGAAGCGGCCCCGGGCCGGCCGCACGGCCACGTTTTGCCGCAGTTGGCGAATCTCGTCGACGCCGCGGTTGCTGGCGGCGTCGATCTCGACGACGTCGACGTCCTGCCCCGCCGAGATGGCGAGGCAGGCGTCGCAGGCGTTGCACGGCTCGCCCGCCGGGCCGCGCTCGCATTCGAGCGCCTTGGCGTAGATCCGGGCGGCGCTCGTCTTGCCCACGCCGCGGGCGCCCGTGAACAGATACGCATGGCCGATCCGGCCGCTCTCGATGGCGCCCGAGAGGCCGCGGGCCACGTGCTCCTGCCCGACGAGCTCGTCGAACCGTTGGGGGCGGTAGCGGCGGGCGACGACCTGATACGCGGGCGTTTCCATGTCGGCTCCGGGGCGGTCGAGCCGGCCGCCGATGAGAGGCCCACCGCACAAAGGGGCGACTGCTTATGGCTGCTGCGGTTAGGCCCTGACCAGGTTCACAGGCCCCCATCGCAGGGGCCTCTCATCGGAGTCCGAAGGACGTCGATTCTGACGTCCGGGGCGGCGGAGGTCAAAGCGGCGCGGTCTCGACCGGGCCCGAAGGCGACGCGGCCGCGGACACCCGCGCCATG
>CAZDTC010000381.1:0-2748 GCA_964508125.1 uncultured Candidatus Kuenenia sp. | reverse complement strand
CGGGCTTCAAGAACAAGTCGACGTGGGCAGACAACTGCGTCGAAGCGACCCGCGCCGGAATCCACCACTGCCGCCGAAATGATACTCGCGAATCGGCCATCGACATGGTGGTGCTCGATCGCAAGCTCTACATCCAGTACCTCTCCGCGCTCGACGGCAAGGAGCGCATCAACGTCGAGAACAGCGGCCTGCGGTCGCTGGGCTTCACCGACAGTTTCCAGCAGGACGGCGTTTCCATCACGAGCGAGTACGCCTGCCCCGCCAACCGCGGCTACGGGCTCTCGATCGGCAACATGGAACTGCGAAGCCTCGAAGGCACCCTCATGGTCGGTGAGGGACCGTTCTACGACGAGGAACTTTCCAGCTACCGCTACGCCTGCTCGGTACTCGCCAACTTCCGCTGCCGTTCGCCGAGAAATTTCTTTCTGCTCGCTCCGATCGCCTGAGCCCATTCACGAGGAGTTCGTCGCATGTCCAGCCTGTTCTCCGATCCACCGTTCCCGCGCGGCACGACCCTGCTCAGCAACGAGGTCATCGACCTCGATCCCAACGGAAACCCCATCGCTGGCGTCGAGATCGTCGGCTCCGTCAAGGTGTTCCCCGATGTCGTGCCCGGAACCGGCCCTGCAGCGATCCGAAACAGCAACCGCCTCGTCTACTGCATGGCGGCCAGGTACACCCCGGTCGACGGCGTGACGAAACTCAACGTCAACGGCGTCGACAAGGGCAAGTGGTACGTCCTCGACCGCCGCGGCCCGCTCAGTACGTTCAGCACCCTCGCCGCCGCCGCCGATGTGACCGACGGCCGGCTGGTGGGCGTGCTCGACGAGTACCTCAACAGCGAGATCCGGCCGAACGACATCGTCTGGCTCGTGGTTCGCGGGCCGGCGACCACGCAGAAGGGCAACACGATCGTCATCCCGGGTGGCCTGGGCGTCGAAATCTCCTCGGGCCTGTCGGTCACCAAGGCCACCACCGCCAACATGGTCGCCCAGGCGATCGATGCCGTGCTGCTCCGGATCGGTACGGCCTCCAGCGCTTCCACCTCTCTCACGGTCACCGACGCGACGGGGATCGTCGCCGATATGCCCGTGTCGGGCACCGGCATCGCCACGGGAACCTATGTCGCCTCCATCACCGGAACGACGGTCACGCTCTCCGCGGCCACGACCGCGGCCATCACGGCCGGCCAGGTCTTCTTCGGCGGACCGCTGCGGACCGCCACCACCTGCCGCGTCAACGTGTTCGACAGCTTCATCTGATGAATCGAGCGTCTCTGGCAACTCGCCGGCCGAGCGTCAAACCTGCACGCGATGCGGCCTCGCGCTCCCGCTCACTGCCCAGCATTTCCGGATCCGCGACGGGCAGTTCTCGCCGACCTGCCGCTCGTGTCGCCGAGACGAGAAAAAAGAGGAACGCCTCCGGGCCCGGGCCCGGCGCAAGACGGCACTCGCCAAGGTTGAGGCGGCCGGCGTCGACGTCTGGCTCTCCCAGCTCAAGCAGGGCGGGTCGAACATCCCGCATAGCGCAGAGGTCATCGAACGCGTCATCGAATACTTCGGCGGGACGAGCGGTTTCGCGGCGATGCTCGTCAAGCAGTACTACGACGCAAAACCGGGCAGCTCGGCCCGCACGCGGCTGCTCGAGACGATCGTGCGGCTCGTGTCGAAGAACGTCGACCAGGGTGGGGTCAAGCGTCCGCTCTCCCTGTGGACTGAAGACGAACTGGAGCAGGAACTCGACGCCCGCGTTACGAGGGCCGTGAGGATCGTCCAGGGGGAGGTGGAGGATGGCAAAAAGGCACCCGCGGCTCTCACCGCCAAAGATCAAGACGGCTCCGCGCCTGTCGCAGTTCGAGAAGCAGGAACTCAAGAACCTGCAGAACGAGTTGCGGGAGCGGAAGATCGAGGCTCTCAAGCTCTACCGGCCGAACCCCAACCAGGAAGAGATCCACAAGTGCCGGGCGAGTGAAGTGCTCGTCATCGGTGGCAATCGGTCGGGGAAGTCGCTCTGCACGTTCGTCGAAGACGCGCGAGCCGTCACGGGCCAAGACCCGTTCGACAAGTACCCGAAGGAAAACGGCGTGCTCGTCGTCATCGGAAAAGATTGGAAGCACTTAGGACTCGTGTGTTTTCCAATGCTGATGAAACCGGGGGCGTTCAAGATCATCAAGGACGCAGACGGTGAGTGGCGGGCCTTCGACCCCGTCCTCGACGCCGAGCGGCGCTCCGAAGCCCGCCCCGCTCCGCCGCTCATCCCGCAGCGGCTCGTCAAGAAGATCTCCTGGCTGCTCAAGAGTGCGGGCTACTGCCAGAAGATCACGCTCACGACCGGCTGGGAGATTCACTTCTTCTCGTCTGAGAGCGAACCCGTCCAGGGCTATCAGGCCGATCGAATCCACTGCGACGAAGACTTGAACGACGAGCGGTGGATCCCCGAGAGCCTGGCCCGCATCGTGGACAGGCGGGGAAAGTTCCAGTGGAGCGCGATGCCGCACTCCACGAACAACGCGCTTCTCGGCATGAAGGAGCGGGCCGAGGCGAGCGAAGCGGCCCTCGGGGAGAAGTCGGCGATCCGGCTCTTCCGGCTTCGCTTCCTCGACAACCCGTACCTCGACGCAGAGGAAAAGCGGCTGTCGATCGAACGCTGGGCCTCCAGCGGCGATGACGTCTTGCGCATGCGGAGCGAGGGGGATTTCATCGTCGACAGCGTCCTCGTCTACCCGTCGTTCGATATGTCGATCCACGG
>CAZDTC010000380.1:0-2757 GCA_964508125.1 uncultured Candidatus Kuenenia sp. | reverse complement strand
TAGCCCGTGAACATGTTGTGCGTGCCGCGCTCGTGGGCCGCCTCGCCGTGGGTCATCGAGCGGCAGATGGCGAGTTTGTCGGCGATCTTGGCCGTGTGGGGGAGCAGTTCACCGAACCGCACGCCGGGGATCGCCGTGTCGATGCTGCCCAGGGGGCCGCGGTATTCGACCGGAGCGTAGGGCTTGGGGTCGAACGTTTCCTGGTGGGCGTAGCCGCCGGGCAGGTAGATGTAGATGGCCGACTTGGCGACGCCCTCCCTGGCCGGCTTGCCGGCATCGGCCCGGGCTGCCTCCATCCGAAAGAAGTCGCCGAGCGTGAGGCCCAAGCCACCGAGGGCGCCGACGGTCAGAAATCCGCGGCGATCGACACCGTCTGAGAACCGTGCCATGGGTCGATAGTCTCAGGAACGCTAGAACTCCACTATTCTAGGTTCTAAACCATCAAGCATCGTTTTTCGACGACATTCCGCTGCAACGTAGCAATCGCGCAAGCGACGTAAGTCGTGGAAGGGGAATGATTTAACGGCGGGAAGCGACGAGTATTTGGGGCGGCCCTCATGGGCGAAGGTGGTCCCGGGCGGCCGCCTGAAGGGTTGAATCGCTCGTCTTCTCGAAGCACTGCTCGGGTGACGGCCGCTACGAGCCTATCTTCATCGACCGCAGCCGCAGCGCGTTGGCCACGACCGACACCGAACTCAGGCTCATGGCCGCCGCGGCGATCATCGGGTTGAGCAGCAGATGGCTGGAGAGTGGATAGAGTACGCCAGCGGCGATCGGCACGCCCAACGCGTTGTAGACCAGCGCAAAGAACAGATTCTGGCGGATGTTCTTCATCGTGTGGCGGCTCAGGTCGATCGCCTTCACGATGCCGCGGAGGTCGCCCTTCACGAGCGTGACCCCGGCCGACTCGATCGCGGCATCGGAGCCCGTACCCATGGCGATGCCGACGTCGGCCGCGGCCAGCGCCGGCGCGTCGTTGATGCCGTCGCCGGCCATCGCCACCGTCCGCCCCTCCGCCTGCAACGACTTCACGAGCGCGTGCTTTCCTTCCGGCTTGACGCCCGCGCGAAACTCGTCGATGCCGAGTCCGACGGCGACGGTGCGGGCCGTCGCTTCGCTGTCGCCGGTGAGCATGATGAGCCGCAGCCCGAGGTCGTGGAGGCTGCGAACCGCCTCGGGCGTCGACGCCTTGATCGCATCCGACACCGCGATCAGCCCGGCGAGCCGCCCATCGACGGCGACGTGCATCACCGTGCGGCCCTGGCGCTGGAGGGCCTCGGCACGGTCGTCGAGGACGGCAAGATCGGCCACGTGCTCCTCGGCGAGCCAACCCCGCTTGCCGACGAGCACCTTCCGGGCCTCAACGGTTCCGCGGGCGCCGCCGCCCGTCACGGAAGCGAAGTGGGCCACCGCCGGCACTGAGATGTTTCGCGCGGCAGCGTTCGCCACGATCGCCCGGGCCAGAGGATGTTCGCTCTGCTGCTCGACGCTCGCGGCCAGCCGCAGAAGATCCGCCTCGGAAAGCGGCGCCACCGGGATGCACTCCGTGAGCGACGGGCGGCCGGCCGTGAGCGTGCCCGTCTTGTCGACGACCACCGTATCGACCTTCTCGAGCCGTTCAAGCACTTCGGCGTTTTTGACGAGCACGCCTTCCCGCGCCCCGCGGCCGATGCCGACCATGATTGACATCGGCGTCGCCAGCCCGAGCGCACACGGGCAGGCGATGATCAGCACGGCGACGGCGTTGACGAGGGCCCACGCCAGCGGCGGCTGCTCCGGCGCCGCGATGGCCCACACCAAAAACGTGATCACCGCGATCGCCAGCACTGCGGGCACGAAATAGCCTGCCACGGCGTCGGCCACTTTTTGGATTGGCGCCCGGCTGCGCTGCGCGTCGGCCACCATGCCGATGATCCGCGAGAGCACCGTGTCTTTGCCGACCTTGTCGGCCACCATCAGGAACGAGCCCGTCTGGTTGAGCGTGCCGCCCATCACTGCATCGCCGGCTGCCTTTTCCACCGGCATCGGCTCGCCGGTGATCATCGACTCCTCGACCTCGCTCCTTCCTTCAGTGAGCCGGCCGTCGACGGGGATCTTTTCGCCAGGCCGCACCCGCAGGACGTCGCCCTGCCGCACCTCGTCGAGCGGCACCTCCCGCTCCTCCCCAAGATGCACCACCCGGGCCACGGGCGGGGCCAGCGAGAGAAGCTCGCGGATGGCGGCCCCCGTGCGGTGCCTCGCCCGCAGCTCGAGCAACTGCCCGAGCAGCACCAGCGTGATGATCACGGCCGCCGCCTCGAAATACACCGGCACGCCGCCGCCATGCTGGAACTGGTGCGGAATGAACGCCGGAAACAACACGGCGACGACGCTGTAGAGATACGCGGCGCCCGTGCCGATCGCGATCAGCGTGAACATGTTCAAGTGGCCTGTCACGAACGATCGGAAGCCGCGTTCGAAGAACGGCCAGCCGGCCCAGAGCACGACCGGCGTGGCGAGCAAAAACTGCAGCCAAGCATGCACCGGCAAACCCAGCCAGCGATCGACCGGCACGCCGAGCATCGGCAGCATCGACACGAGGAAAACCGGCAGCGTGAGCGCGGCGGCGATCCAAAATCTCCGCGCCATGCCGCGGAGTTCGGGATCGTCGTCGCCCGCGTCGAGCGTGAGCGTCTTCGGCTCCAGATCCATGCCGCACTTCGGGCAGGCCCCCGGCCCGACCTGCTCGATCTCCGGGTGCATCGGGCAGGTGTAGAT
>CAZDTC010000379.1:0-2758 GCA_964508125.1 uncultured Candidatus Kuenenia sp. | reverse complement strand
CCGTCGTCACGCACGTGCTCACCGCGCCGACGGGACCGCTCCTGGGATCGATCCTGCACGACGTGGTGCGCGGCGGGCAGATGCCGGCCGGCGCGATCGGCCAGGCCGACATCTGCTTCAAGGCGCCGTATGGCATGACGATCGAGATCCCCCGGGAACTCGCCGAGGGCTGCGACCTCGTGACGACGGCCGCCCTGCCCGAAGGGGCCGGGCCGGAGGCGAGCATCCAGCCCTGGGTGGGCCTGGGCCCCGCGCCGGCCACAGCGTTTTCCGCCGCCGCGCCCGTCGTCGCCAGGGACCCTTCACCAGCCTGGGAGCGGTTCTCGAAGGGCTTTGCCGCCTTCCGCGACCTGTTCCCGAAGGCCCTCTGCTACGGGCGGATCGTGCCTGTCGACGACGTGATCACGCTCAACCTCTACTACCGCGAAGACGAGCCGCTGCGGCGGCTCATGCTCGACGCTGCCGAGACTGCCGAGCTCGACCGCCTGTGGGACGAATTGCTGTTCGTGGCCCGCGAACCTCTGGAACTCGAGGATGCGTTCGAGCAATTGCTCGGCTACGCCTCGCAGGAAGCCACCGACCACCCGCAGCGATTCGCCCCCATGGTGCCGGTGATCGAAGGCCGGGCGGAGGCGTTTCGCAGGCGGCTCGTCGAGGTGCAGCCGCGGCACGTCGACGCCGTGGTGGCCTTCGCGGCCCGCGCGTTTCGCCGGCCGCTCCAGGATGGGGATGAGCGCCGCCTGCGCGGGCTCTATGCGACGCTGCGCGGGAAGGATGTGCCGCATGAAGAGGCGATCGCCGCGCTCCTCGCCCACGTGCTCGTGGCCCCGGACTTCCTTTACAAGCTGGAGACGCCGGGGCCGGGCACGGCCCCGCGGCCGGTCGGCGAGCATGAGCTCGCCACGCGGCTTTCATACTTCCTGTGGTCGTCGTCGCCCGACGCGGAGCTTGCGGCGGCCGCGGGCGCAGGCCGACTGCAGGATCCTGACGTGCTCGTGTCGCAGGTGCGACGCATGCTCGCAGCGCCGGCCTCCCGGAGGCTGGCCGAGGAGTTCGGCACGCAGTGGCTCCACGTGCACGGCTTCTCGAGCCTCGACGAGAAGAACGGCGATCTCTTTCCCACGTTCGCCGGCCTGCGGGCCGACATGGAGGAGGAGACGATCCTGTTTCTCGACGACTTCTTCAGGAACGACCGCTCGATTCTCTCGCTCCTCGATGCCGACCACACGTTCCTCAACGAGCCGCTCGCCCGGCACTACGGGATCGAGGGAGTCGCGGGCCCGGAGTGGCGGCGGGTGGAGGGGGTGCGACGGTTCGGCCGGGGCGGCATCCTCGGTCTGGCGACGACCCTGTCGACGCAGGCGGGGGCGTCGCGGACGAGCCCCATCCTCCGGGGCAACTGGCTCTACGAGACGATTCTGGGCGAGAAGCTGCCCAAGCCGCCGCGCGACGTGCCGCAGCTGGCCGAGACCGTTCCGGACGGATTGAGCGAGCGGCAGCTGATCGCCCTCCACTCGGAGCACGAGTCCTGTGCGAAGTGCCACCGCCGCATCGATCCCTACGGCTTCGCGCTCGAAGAGTTCGACGCCATCGGCCGGCTGCGGATGGCCGACGCGTCGGGGAAACCGATCGACGCCCGCGCCACGCTCCTCGACGGCACGACGATCGACGGCCAGCAGGGCCTCCGCGCCCACCTGGTCGGCCCCCGCCGCGACCAGTTCGTGCGCCTCTTCTGCAGGAAGCTCCTCGGCTACGCGCTCGGCCGCGGCGTGCAGCTTTCCGACGAGCCGCTGATCGACGAAATGGTCGCCCGGCTCGCGGCCCGCGACCACCGGGTGTCGGTCGCCATCGAGGCGATCGTCACGAGCCCCCAGTTCCGCTCGATTCGCGGCCGCGAGGCGCCCGACGACGCGACGTGAGTATGATGGCGTGGTTCCGAGGAGTCCCCCGATGATCCCCCTGCTCTCCCGCCGCACCATGCTCCGCGGACTCGGCGTGTCGATGGCCCTGCCGTGGATGGAGTCGCTCACCGCCGCGGGCGAGCCCGCCGTGGGCGGCGCCGCGGCGGCCGAACCCCCGGTCCGCCTCGCGGTGCTGTTCGCCGGCAACGGGTTCCACTCGCGGGAGTGGTGGGCCGAGGGCGTCGGCCGCGAGATGAAGCTCGGTCGCGTGCTCGAGCCGATCGGCGCATTCCGCCAGAAGTTGCTGTTCGTGAAGGGCCTCTTCAACGAGCAGGCCCGCAAGGGCAACATCCACTCCTCGCAGACGGGCAACCTGCTCTCCGGCGCCCCGCTCGCCTCCGGGGGCGAGATCCGCTCGGGCACGAGCTTCGACCAGCACGTCGCCCGCACCTACGGCCGCGCCACGAAGGTGCCAAGCCTGGTGCTGGGATGCGAGAAGAGCAATCCGAGCATCCACAAGAATTATTCGATGCTCTACAGCTCCCACATCTCGTGGAGCAGCCCCACCACGCCGACCCCGCTCGAGCTCTATCCCGCGCTGGCGTTCGACCGGCTCTTCAAGGACGACGCGCACGCCGGCGACGAGAGCGTGCTCGACGCCGTGCTCGAGACCGCCGACGACCTCCGCCGCCGGATCAGCCTGGCCGACCGCCGCAAACTCGACGAGTATCTCGACAGCGTGCGCGACGTGGAGGCCCGGATCACGTCGGCGGGCCGGAAGGGGGAACTCCAGGGCGGGCGGCCGGCGCTCGACAGGCCCGACATGCCCCGGCCGAACGACGGCACCCCGCAGGACA
>CAZDTC010000378.1:0-2764 GCA_964508125.1 uncultured Candidatus Kuenenia sp. | reverse complement strand
AGCCGCCGTCGGCATTCTGCATCGCCTCGAGCCAGGGCACAGCCCGGGCCACGGCCGCCGCGATCCGCCCGAGACGGCGGCGGCCCACGGACGACTGCGTTGCGGCTTCGCCCAACGCCTCGCGCCATGTGGCCAGCGCGATCAGCACCATCGCGGTGTCGTCGACGTCTGGGTAGAAGCGATTCGCATATTGAAAACACCAGCCGGACGGCGCGGCGCTGCCGGCCGACTGCGTCCAGTCGCCGGCCGACCGCACCTCGCGGTCGAGCAGCCAGTCGACGGCGTCGGCCAGCCGAGCCTCGTCGACCATCCCGCCGTCGCGGCGATCTGCTGCCGCGTCGGCGAGGGCCCGCACGCTGATCGCCGTGTCCCATACAGGCGAACGGCAGGGCTCGAGCCGCGTCGTGCCATCGGGCTGCGGCTCGACGAGCCGCTCGAGTTGCCGCCAGCACTCCCGCACCTCGGGCGAATCGTCCGCGCAGCCGAGAGCCCGGAGCGCGACGATGCTCCACACGATCGGCGGGAAGATCGCCCCGAGTCCATCACTCCCCTCGAAGCGCTCCAGCATCCAACGTCGGCCTGCCATCACGGCCCGGCTGCGAAGCGGCCGCAGGCCGATGGCATCGCAGGCCTTGAGCACGCGATCGACGCCACGGAAGAAAACAGCCCAGCCGTCGCGCGACTGCGACCGCGGTCGTGCTGCGCCCGCAAACAATTCGGCCATGCCCCGATCAGCGGAGATGTGCCGCACGGGCTTGAAGGCCCACATCAGCGACAGCGGCACGATCATGGTCCGCGACCAGGCCGACACGCGGTCGAGGTTCACCGGAAACCAGCTCGGCAGGAGCACCATCTCGGGCGGAACCGCCGGGCACTCGGAGTAGGGAATCTGCCCGAGGAGCGCGAGATAGTACTTCGTGAAACTATTGACGGCCCACGGGCCGCCCGCGGCGGCAATGGCGGCTCGAGCGCGGGTGAGCGGCTCGCTCGCCGGATCGTGCCCGAAGATCTTGAGCGCGAGATACGCCTTCACACTCGCGCTCACGTCCACCGGCCCATCCGGATGAATGGCCCAGCCTCCGTCGGGGAGTTGCTCAGCCAGGATCCGACGGCAGGCCCCGAGGGCGTGCGGGTCGGACGTGCGACCGGCCCACGCCAGAATGAGGAGATACTCGCTCTCGAGGATCGTGTCGCCCTCGAGCGGGCCCCGCCAGTGTCCGTCGATGGCCTGCCGGTCAAAGAGCCAAGCCGCCGTGCGGCCGGCTGCATCGGCCGCAGCTTCTGCTCCCAGCCCGACCCGGGGTGTCGAAACCGCCAGGCTCAGGACACCGCGAAGCACGTCGTGTCGTGTGCCGCCTGCACGAATCGTGGATTGGGTGACGGCGGCGACTGGGAGGGAATCCGCCCTCGCGGCGGGATCCACGGCAGCTGGCTGCCAAACAGGCGCCAGCGTCTGCCCCGAGGCAGACGTTGCGTCGTAACTCATAGGAACATCCATGCTCCAGACTTTCGAGCTCCAAACCATGAGCCCGAATTCACTTTGGCGGAGAAGATAGGAAAAGCCGGAAGCACCGACAAGGGCGATCCGGGGCGAATCCGTGGGCGTGTCACACCGGGGAATCTGGGGCGACCCTGCCGGCAAAGGCCACAGGCAACAGCACAGCCACCGAGGTGCCCGCCCCCGGGCGCGAGGCGATGGTCACGCTGCCGCCATTCGTCTCGATGAACCGCCACGCCTTCGACAGGCCCAGGCCGGCACCGCGGCCCGCCTCGCGGCCGCTAAAGAAAGGATCAAAAGCCCGGCGCACGGTGGCGTCGTCCATGCCGCACCCATCGTCGGTGACGGTGATCTCGCACCACCTCGCGACGTCGTCGCCGGCGCGGCCCGAAATCGTCACCCGCCCACCGTTGCCGACGGCCTCGATGGCGTTCGTCACGACCGCCCGCAATGCCTCCTCGATCTGCGCGCGATCGACGACCACTTCGATCGCCGTCGTCGGGCAGATGCTCTCGAGACCGATCCCGCGGGCCGCAGCCTGGCCGCGGGCAGCCTCGACGACCGCGGCGATGATCCCCCCGACATCCGCCGGCTCCGCCGTCGGCTTCGGCGGCCGCGCGAAGAGCATGAGCCCGCCGATCATGTCGCGGGCCCGAAACGACTGATCGACGATCGTTGCCAGCCGTCGCCGGCGCTCCGGATCGCGTTCCTCGAGGAGCAGCGACTGCGCCCGCGTGGCGATGTTGGCGAGCGGGTTGTTGATCTCATGGCCGGCCCCGTAGGCCAATTCGCGCGCCGCCTCCAGCCGCGCGGCCTTGAGCGAGTCGTCAAACCGCCCGGAGAGCCGCTCGTGCTCGCGCATCCGAGCGACGGAGTCGGCCAGGAGAAATGCCTCGGGCGTCGGCGAAGCCACGGATGCCGCACCGCCGCCACGCACCCCGGCCGGCAACGGCCCGACCACGAAATCTTCAGCCAAGCGGTCGAGAAGCAGGCCGGCGTCAGACGCCGAGAGCCATGCCGCCACGGCCCTGTCGTCGCCGGCGAGAGCAAGCCATCGCGACGGATCGTCGATCTTCGCGAGCACGGCCCTCGCCAGGCCGAGACAGGCCTGGCGAGGGACCGGCAACGCGAGCGGCTCGCTTGTCTCCGGCGACGATGACCGCGGGCGAACGACCAGCCACGCGCCGGAATCCTGCGACACCTTCCAACTCCAGGGGCGCGGGCCATGGGGCCCCCGCTGAGATTCAGGAACCGGCCGCCACCGAC
>CAZDTC010000377.1:0-2765 GCA_964508125.1 uncultured Candidatus Kuenenia sp. | reverse complement strand
GAGGAGTTCGACGAGCGTGAACGCGCGACACTGCCGGGAGGAGCAGGGCCTCTGCGCAGCCCCACATGACGAATACACCAATGAAGGCATGGAACGATCCTCCACAAAGCACTGCAAAACCGACCCCGTTGCGCCACTCCGCCCTCCGCAATACATTAGTTGAGCTTTCCCCGTCGGGTCAACGTGGGAGTCGATGGGGCTCATGAAACGACGCAGCCACGACCCGCGCGCATCAACTCCGGGAAATCTCTGATCGATTTCGGTAGAGTGAATGTTCTCGCCCAGCCGCCGGGTGGTGCATGCGTTCCATGAAGTGCTTCACCGCCCACGGCATCGCTTCCGAGGATCGCGGGAAAATCCATGAGCACACCATCCGCCGCCTGGCGGGAGGACAACTGCCGCCATGAGATCGGCCGCGCGCTCATTTCCTACGGTCGGTTTTGCGACGCAGCCTGGATGGCAAGTCGCGACACTGCTCTGCGCGGCGGTGCTTGTCGGACGCGCGGTGCAGGCCGCCGACATCCCAGCGGACCTCTTCGGAGTGCACAAGAAGTCGACCGTGATCGAGGCCTTCCGGCCGGCGGCCGGCTTCGATCGCCACGACCCGTCGAACGTGATCCGCCACGCGGGCCGCTTCTGGGCCTTTTATACGCGCAACGTAAGCGACCACGCGCAGGTGTCGGTGTGGGCAGCCTCCTCGGTCGATGGAGTGGCGTGGCGTGACGAGGGCGAGGCGCTCGGCCGCGCCTCGCCCGGAGCCTGGGACGAGAGCGGCGCCATCGCGCCCTACGTCGTCCGCCACCGGGGACGATTCCACCTCTACTACACCGGCTTTCGCGGCGGCGACCTGGCCACGCGCGACCTCGGCTGCGCGATCGCCGACCAGCCGACGGGGCCGTGGACGCGGTGGGCGGGAAATCCCCTGCTGCGTCGCGACCCAGACCCGGAGGCCTGGGATTCGGGCATGCTCGGCGACGCCAACGTGATCTTCTTCAACGACCGCTGGTGGCTCTATTACAAGAGCCGGCGTGGCGATGAGACCTCCGCCGACACGCGGATCGGCGTGGCCACGGCGCGGGAGATCACCGGGCCCTACGAGCGGCATGCGGCCAACCCGCTCTTCGCGGGGCACGCCTTCTCGGCCTGGCGGCGCGGCGCGGGCGTGGCCGCCCTGTGCGGCGAAATCTCCCCGCGGATCCTCTGGTCGGCCGACGGCCTGCGCTTCGCGCCCGCGGGCGAGATGCCCAATCAATCCACGGGGCTGTTCACCCCCGAGGAAGGCGACGATCCCGAACACCGCCGTGGGTTCGACTGGGGGCTCGAGGTGTATGAGGAACATGGCACCCGCGGACTGCGGCGGTTCGACGCCGCCCGCCGCCCGCCGAACATCGTCTTCATCCTCGCCGACGACCTCGGCTACGGCGACATCGGCCCTTTCGGCCAAAGAAAGATCCGCACGCCCGCCCTCGATCGCCTCGCCGCCGCGGGCGTGTGCTGCGACCATTATTATTCGGGGGCCGCGGTCTGCGCGCCTTCGCGATGCGCGCTCCTCACCGGCCTGCACACCGGCCACGGCCGCGTCCGCGGCAACCACGGCCTGGCGGGCCTTGACCGCGTGCCGCTGGAGCCCGACGACGTCACGGTGGCGGAGGTGCTCGGCACCGCGGGCTACGCGACCGCCGCCATCGGCAAGTGGGGCCTCGGCGAGCCGGGCACCACGGGCGTCCCCACTCGGCAGGGCTTCGATCGGTGGTTTGGGTATCTCAACCAGGATCTTGCCGAAGACTACTTTCCGGCGACGATCTGGCGCGACGAGCGCGAGGAGGCCCTGCCGGGCAACGCCGGCGGAGCGAGGGGGCAATACTCCAACGACCTCATGACCGACGAGGCCATCGGCTTCGTCGAGGCCAACCGCGATCGGCCCTTCTTCCTCTATCTCGCCTACACGCTCCCGCATGCCGCGTGGGAGGTGCCCGCCGACTCGCTCGCGGAATACGCGGGCCGGTTTCCTGAGCCGGCGACTGATCCGGCTGCAGGCAAGCCGCAGCCGGGCATGCCCCGGGCCACGTATGCCGCGATGGTGTCACGGCTCGACCGCTCCGTGGGACGGGTGCTCGACAGGATCACGAGCCTGGGGCTCGACGACGACACCGTCGTGTTCTTCACGTCCGACAACGGCGCGCCCCGCCGGAAGGTCGTCGCCGATTTCTTCGGCAGCCACGGCCCCTTCCGCGAAGGCAAAGGCTCGCTCCACGAAGGCGGCATCCGCGCACCCATGATCGTGCGCTGGCCCGGCAGGATCGCGGCCGGAACGCGGAGCGACTTCCCCTGGGCAGGCTGGGATTTTCTGCCCACCGCGGCTGCCCTCGCGGGCGTCGCCGCGCCGCCCGGGCTCGACGGGATCGACGTGGTGCCGGCGCTTTGTGGCCGCGGATGCCAACGTGATGAGCCTCTCTACTGGGAGCGCATCGGGCGCGGCCAGTTTGGCCAGGCCGTGCGGATCGGCGACATGAAGGCGATCCGCGACCGGCCCGACGCCGCGCTCGAGGTCTACGACCTAAGACGCGACCCTGGCGAGACGACCGACCTTGCGGCCGCCGAGCCGGGGCTGTGCGTTCGCGCCCAAGCACTTTTCCGCTCGTCCCGATCCGAGAGCGAGCACTGGCCCGTCGCGCCGGCCGCGCCGCCGCGGTGAGCGTGCCAGCAGGCGGCGTCAGCGGCCAGCCGGCCAGCGGTAGGTGCCCACGCTCGAGCCCGGCAGCGTG
>CAZDTC010000376.1:0-2766 GCA_964508125.1 uncultured Candidatus Kuenenia sp. | reverse complement strand
CCTTCACGAGAAGTTTCGGAATGTCTCACCTCTCCGCCTGCGACGCTTTGGCCGCCATGCGCGGCGGGTGGGGCGGATGGGCCCGCCCTACAATCCAAGCGAGCTGTTCTGGGAGCGGGTCTGCGACGCCGGCGTGCCCTATCTGAAGGCGGCTATTTTCAAGGCCAACCCGTATCGGGTGGACGTGCGCAGAAGCCTTGCCAGGGCGGCGGACCGCTGGCCGGAATGGGGACCGCTCCTGCGCGACCATCTCGATCGCGTCGGGATGGCGCCGGACTGACCAGGAAATGCTGTCGCCGCAGTCCCCCCCATAGAAGTATCCTGTCTGCATGAGCCGCCTGTCTGCCTGGATTCGTGCGTGGAAGACCCGCGGGCCGCAGCGGCGCGCCTGGATGACGCTGCCGCTCGTCCAGGAAGGGTTCCCCGTCGTGTGCTGTTGGTCCGCGAAGGCCGGCTGCACGACCGTGCTGAAATGGTTTCTCCAGCACAATGGACTGCTGGAGGAGGCGATGCGACATGGCCATTGGCTCCACGACTATCGCCTGCACCGGCTGATCGAGGAGCCTGGGTATGAGCGGCGCTGCCGGCGGGCGGTCATGGACGAAGGAGTGCGTGTGATCAAGGTCATTCGCGACCCAGGCAAACGGGCCGTGAGCGCCTACCTGCACTACCTGCGTGCGGCGAGCTCCTTGTGGCCCGGGGAGCGCTTGTTGACGGCATGGAAGGCCGCCAACGGCCTCAGTGCTCAGCCGGGTGTTTCATTCGCGCAGTTCGTCGACTATGTGCTCGATCTCCGGCGGCGCCGGCAGCCGCTGGAGCCGCACGTGCGGCCGCAGTATGATCGCGCGTGGGATCCACACGTGGACGCCTATGTCCCGCTGGAAAATCTCGCCGCCGGCCTCGCGGAGACGGAGCGGCTGTGCGGTTTGCCGACCGTCGACGTGCAATCGCTCAGCGAGTCGCGACACCACAATCGGCCGACGGGCCATCAGCAGTGGCCACGCGATGCATCGCGGTTTCCAGCGACTGCCGAGACGCTGGAGCAGCTTGGCGTGCCTCCCGCCGACGTGTTGCTCGACGCCACGACGATCCCGCTCGTGCAGGCGGCCTATCGCGTCGATTACGAGGCCTACTGGAGCCACTATCGGCCGCACACGGCCTAGGCTGCGGCCGCTTCGCTGGCGGCCGCCTTCTCGAGCGTGACGAAGAATTCACAGCCGTGGGTCGGGCTGAAGTATCGTTCCCGCAGGCCGATCAGCCGGAGATCCCCGAGGTCGCGGATGATCTGTCGGAACGAGTCGCACGTGAACACCCACTCGTGGAGATCGTAGTAGTGCCCCTGCTGGACCATGGCCATTGCCGCGAGGGCATCCTGCAGGCCGTGCACAGGCTCCAAGGCTCCCCGGTGCCCCTCGTGCCACGAGATCTGGCCCCCCTTGCGGCGCACCTTGAGGAAGTATTCCGCGGCGGTGCCGGGGGAGTGATTCGTCGGCCGCGCGAGGCCGACGTCGATGATGCGGGCCAGCGAGGAATTTTCCCGTTCACAGTCGAAGCAGTAGCGCTTGTCGGGAACGGCCAGCGAGAGCACACCCCCGGGCGCGAGAATCCGTTCGCACGAACCGAGGAAGCCGATGAAATCGGGCACGTGCTCGATCACGTGGCTAGCGACGATCCAGGCGAAGCGCTCGCCGCCGACGAGTTCCTCGAGCGACTCTCCGCGCCAGACGTAATCCACCTCCTCGATGGCGGTGACATCGACCCCGTGGTCGGCATACTTGGCCCGCAGCCCGGCGGCGTCGAGATGATCGAGGATGCGGACGTTGAAGCCGTTTCGCTTGGCGACCACCGGGCGGTGGCTCGGCCCGATTTCGAGGCCCAATGCATGGCGATCGATGCCGCGCAGGAGGATCCCATCCCGGTCCAGGATTTTCCGTGAATGCCGAGACTTGAAAATCATGCCGCCCTCTGGAGTGCATTCGCATGCCGCTGCGGCAAGGCGAGCGAGTAGTCACCCGTCCGCATCGAGAGATTGGGGTTGTAATAGGGGTCGGTTTCGAGCGTTGTGCCCCAGCGATCCTGCATGAAGCGTATTTCCCGGTGAAAGCGCGCGAGCTTCTCGGGGTTGTCTTCGTATCCGCGTGAGGCCGATTCGTGGTGGATCAACTCGGCGAACGGCGTCCAGATGTTGCGGTAGCCGGCCGCGCGAATCCGCAGGCAGAGGTCCACGTCGTTGAAGGCGACGGCGATCTGTTCGTCGAGCCCGCCGACCTCGTCGAAGACCTCGCGACGCACCACGAGGCAGGCCCCGGTGACGGCGGAGAGCTCCTGCTGCAACACGGCGCGGCAGTAGTATCCGGTTCTGCCTTTCGCGAGCCGCGGATGCGCATGCCCGGCCACCCCGCCGGCACCGATGATCACGCCGCCGTGTTGGAGTGTGCCGTCGGGATACCAGAGCCGCGCCCCGACGGCGCCGACATCGGGCTGGACGGCGAAGGAGACCATTTCGTCGAGCCATTCCGGCGTGAGCACTTCGATGTCGTCGTTGAGCAGGCAGAGCACCTGGCCGCGGGTATGCCTGACGGCGGAGTTGTTCAGCCGGGAATAGTTGAAGGGGGAGTCGTCACGGACCACCGTGATGCCGGGCCGGGCCGAGAGGGCGGCCAGATAGTCGAGCGTGGCAGGATCGCGGCTGCCGTTGTCGAGGACCGCGATCTCGTAGTGTGGATAGGTCGTCTTGGCGTGAATCGAATCGATCGCGGTTCGCAG
>CAZDTC010000375.1:0-2771 GCA_964508125.1 uncultured Candidatus Kuenenia sp. | reverse complement strand
AACATGTAGCCGAGCTGGCTGATCGTGGAGTAGGCGAGCACCCGCTTGAGGTCGTTCTGCACCGTGGCGATGAGCGCGGCGACCAGCGCGGTCGTGGCGCCGACGATCGACACGGCCGTCAGGGCGCCGGGGCAGGCCATGAATAGCGGCGCACAGCGGGTGATCAAATAGATGCCCGCCGTGACCATCGTGGCGGCGTGGATCAGGGCGCTGGCCGGCGTGGGACCTTCCATCGCGTCTGGCAGCCAGACGTGCAGCGGCAACTGTGCGCTCTTGCCGCAGGCGGCCAACAGCAAAAGCAGGCAGATCGCGGTGCCCACCACGCCCCCCACGATGCCGGCCGCGTCGGCGAGGCGGGTCTGCCCGAGGATGCCTGGAAGAATCGTGCCGTCGGGGGAGAGCGTGTCGTGGAAGTCGAGCGTGCCGTAGGTCATCCAGAGGAGGAACGTCGCCACGGCGAGGCCGAAGTCGCCCACGCGATTGACGAGAAACGCCTTCTTCGCGGCCTGGGCCGCCTCGGGCTTTCGAAACCAGAAGCCAATCAGGAGGTAGCTGCAGGCGCCGACCGCCTCCCAGAACACATAGACGATCAGGAAGTTGCTCGCGGCGACGAGCATCGACATCGAGAACACGAACAGCGAGAACACCGCGAAGAACCGCGGATAGCCCGGATCGTGGTGCATGTAGCCGATCGAATACACGGCCACGACCAGGCCGATGCAGGTGATGATCGTGAGCAGGGTGGCCGTGAGCGGATCGAGCCGGAGGGCGACGGGAATCGTGAAGGCCCGCGCCGCACTTCCCGCGCCGCTCACGGCCGTGCCGGGGAGCGCCGCGGCGCTCCCTTCCGGCGGCGCGTAGGCATCCTGCACCGAGGCCCATTGCCAGAGCGTGGTGATCATCTCGACCGGCCGCACGGGCTCGGCGTGGGGGCCGTGGGCCGAGCCCACCTGGTTCGAAGTGCCGAGCAACAGCGTCACGGCCACCGCGGCGGCCGCGGCGATCCCGGCGATGGCCGGGAGGTGGGCCCGCGAGCCGAGCAGGCGGCCCAAGAGGAGCGTGAGCACGGCCCCGGCGAGCGGCAGGAGCGGCACGAGCACGAGGAGTGTGGCGGGGGAGAGTGGCTGCATGCGGGATCAGTGGTCGTGAGGATCGGCAGGAGGCTACACGTGCTCGCGTTCGAGCGCCGCGTCTTCATCGGCCGGGGGCAGAACGCCTGCCCGCGCGAGCCGCGGCCAGCGGGCCGGGATGACGTCAGACTCAGGAAGCGCGCGATCGACGGATCTGGGGAGCGTGGCCTCGCGCAGCGCCTGCCAGGCGGCGGCATCGAGCCGGCCGGTGCGGGAGAACGCCTGGAGCACGAACACGAGCGCCACGGCCGCTTCACAGGCGGCCACGGTGAGCACGAGGATCACGAGCACATGCCCGCCCCAGTCGCCGTGATGCCGGCTCCAGGCGACGAGGCTGACGGAGATGCCTTGGAGCATCAGCTCCGCGGAGAGAAACATCACGATCAGGTTGCGCCGCGTGAGGATTCCCACGAGCCCGAGCGCGAAGAGGATCGCTCCCACGAGCAGGGCGTTGTGCAGAAGCGCGGTCGATCCGGCGGCCAGGAGCGGCATCATCGGTTGCCTCCCCCCGTCGCCAGCCGGCGGTCTTGCTCGAGGGCGGCCTCACCGCGGGTCACGACGGCGATCGCGCCGATCAGGGCCGCGAGCAGGAGCACGCCCGCCACTTCGACGGCGAGCAGATGCCGGCCGAAGAGTTCGCCCCCCAGTTGCGCCACCTGATCGACGGCCAGCGGATCGTCGGCCGTGGGAGGAGCCGGCGGCTGGGCTGCGTTCGTCACGGCCGCCGCCTTCGACGGCACGGCACAGCACGAGGCGTCGGTCGAGAGCCGGCCGATCGAGAGCGAGAGGAGCCCGAGCAAGACGGCACCGGCCACGGCCGAGAGCAAGGGCTCATTCGACACCCGGTCGTAGGGCGCCAAGCCCGACGGCTGCGCGAGCATGAGCACGAACAGGAACATCACGAGGATCGCCCCGGCATAGACCACGATCGTGGCCACCCCCAGGAACTGCGCGCCGAGCACGAGCAACACACCCGCCACCCCGGCGAGCGAGAGCGCGAACCAGATCGCCGAATAGACGGGCGACCGCGTGACGATCGTCGCCGCGCCCGACACCACGGCCACGAGTGCCACCGTGAGGAACACGGCCTCCTCGCCGAGGCTGCCCAGCCGGCGGCCGGCGGCGATGAACCCGGCGAGGGCCACCGCCCCGAGCACCAGGCCAAGCGAGCGGGCCAGGCGGCTCTCAGCACCGCGCGGCAGGAGCAGCCACAGGCTCGCCGCCGCCGCCGTGACGGCGCCGGCGAGCAGCAGCCCGGGGGTGAGTGCGGGGAGCGAACCGTTCACAGCGTCCCCCCGAGGGCGGTCGATTTCATCGGCTCGGCGTCTTTTGTCATGTCGTAGACGCTCAAGAGCTTCTCCTTGTCGAAGATCATCTCCTCGCGGCTCTTGCCCGTGAGGTCGAGCAGGCTCGTGAGCTCGATCGCATCGACGGGGCAGGCCTCTTCGCACATGCCGCAGAAGATGCACCGCAGCTCGTCGATCTGGAAGCTCTCGGGGTATTTCTCGCGGTCGGGCCACGGGCTCTGGGTGGCCACGATGTCGATGCAGTGGGCCGGGCAGGCGGTGGCGCAGAGGAAGCAGGCCACGCACTTCACGCGGCCCTCGTCGTCGCGGTTGAGCCGGTGCACGCCGCGGTAGA
>CAZDTC010000374.1:0-2782 GCA_964508125.1 uncultured Candidatus Kuenenia sp. | reverse complement strand
CCGCCGACGAGACGATCGCCGTGATGACCGCAGGTTATCGTCTCGTGACAACCGACGCGATGATCGCCGCGACGACCGCAGGGGATCAACGCGTGACGAACGCCGGTCCCGCCGCTCGACGCGGGGACGCGGGGGGCCCGAAGCCGGTGCACTCACGTCAACCATGGCAAGCGAGACGCTTGCCCCACACGCGTCTTAGCGGCGTGGCTGGCGGGCCCAGCTGAGGCCGTAGCGTTTTTCGAGGCTCGTCAGCCAGTCGCCGAACGAGCGGGAGAACTCGGTCTGGGCCACGGCGCCGATGCGCCGCGGGTCGGACCGGTCTTCGACGAACTTCGTGCGCAGGTCGGCGGCCGGCGGGTCGAGCGAGTCGAGCCGGATCGCGTAGCACACGGTGCGCGGCTCGTTGAAGGCCACGCCGGCCTCGCCCGGTTCGAGGCCGAAGACGGCCGTCATGAACTCCTCGCCCGGCATCTGCACGCCTTCCGGCTGCGAGAGCGTCGGCTGGCCGGATGCTCCGACCGTGAGCCACGTGAACGGCGCGACCTTCGTCGCCTTGGGGTTCGTGGCGCCGCCGAGCAGAGCTTCGAACGACGCGTTCTCGGCACGGGCGCGGGCGGCGAGTTCCTCGGCCTTCTTTTTCGCGAGGTCGCGGCCCTCGACGATCCGCCAGGCGAACTCGACGTCGTCGCGGGCCGCATCGAATGTGGGCGTGTATTCGGCCTCGTCCTCGTTCTTCCAGGAGAGGTAGCGATTGCCCGCCACGTCGCGCGACGTCACCGGCCTCAGCGGCATCGTGTTTTGCCCGAAGATCGAGTCGAGCCAGTTCTGCTGCCGGATGCCGAACCGGCTGCCCGGATCGGGCACGAACTCGAAACTCTGGCCGATGCCGCCGGCGCCGAGAGCCTGCTCGGCCGTGACGAGCTCCGACCGGCCCGACTCCAAACCCTGCTTCTTGGCGATCAGGTCGATATCGGGCGGTGCGGGGGCGGCCGTGCCCGTGCCGCGGGCCTTCCAGAGCGCGAGATCCTCGGCGTAGCGGCCGATGTCGCCGGCGATCGCGGAGAACACCGCGTCGATTCTAGCGGCGGCCTTCTCGCGGGCGAGTTGCTCGCGGATCTTGTCTTTCACCTTCTCGAGCGGCTCGAAATCGAGCGCCGTCTCGGACGTCGGCTCTTCCGCGGATGCGGCCGGCTTCACATCGGCGGCGGCCTCCGCGGCAGCGGGCTTCGCGGGCGCCGGTTGCTTGAACGCCGCTGGCTGCACCTTCGTGCGCGGCCCGCTGCTTCCCTGCTTGCCATCGGCAGGCTTCGCGTCCTTCGCCGGCCCAGCGGGCTTCGTGGTCTCCGCCGCCGGGGCATCGGCCTTCGGCGCCGCATCCGCGGGAGGCATCTTCGTCTCGGCCGCGGCCCGAAACATCGTGGCCTTGTTCTTCTCGTAGAAGGCGGTGATCTCCGCGTCGGTCACCTCCTTGGCGGCCTCCGCCTCGAAAGGCTCGCGCTTGGCCGTGAAATATTCATACTTCGCCCGCCGCGGCCGGCGGAAGCCGGGGGCGGCGCTGCGTGGGTCGGGGAGATCGTCCTTGTACTTGTCGAAGAACGCCCGCAGCTCCGCGTCGCTGGGTGCCGGCACGTCGGCCGCCACGCTCTCGACGGGCACCGGCACCACCTCCACGCCTGCCTTCTGCTCGAGCCGCTTGTAGTAGTCCCAACGCCAGCCGGGCGGGTCGCCCGAGAAGCCGGTCTGAAACATGAACAGCATGTTGCGGGCGGTGAGTTCGGCCCGCAGGGCCTCGAACAGGTCGTGCTGCGACACGCCCGTCGGCCCCAGGCGCAGGCTGCCGATGATCTCGGAAAGCTGCTCCGGGCGAACGAGGTTGTTGGTCCACTGGGCGAGGAAGTCGTTGATCGCTGAGTCGCTCACCACGAGCCCGTTGCGGCGGGCCTCCTCGTTGACGAGCACCGTCCTCACGACCGCCTCTTCCGCCTCGGGAAACAGCGGCAGCCGCGACGGGTCGCGGCCGGCGGCCGCGGCGGCCTCGACGAGGAACCGGTTCACCACCGACCGCATGGCCACGCTGCGTTCCAGCTGTCCCTCGCGAATTTCACCGCCGCTCCAACGGGCCGCCACGGGATCGCCGCCCCCTGTATCGCCGCCCATCTGCAGAAACGGGGGAAGCACGAAAAAAGCGAGCATTGCGAGGATCGCGACCGCCACGAGGAGCGACCGCTGATACTTGCGAAAGACGTCGAAAGAGCCGGCCATGGCACCGCCTGCGGTCAAGGTTCCCTGCCGGCAATGGCCGCCAGAGGCTTGACAAGCAAAGAGAGGGGAGGGTAACGCTGTTCGATCACAGCAGGCCGCCGATTGTAGCGCCACGGCCCCGTGCGCCAATCCCAAACCACTATCCCGCCGCCCCCGGAAACTCCATGGCCAAGAAACCTTCACGACCGAAGCGATCAGGCTCGAAGGCCCGAGCGACGCCGGGCCCCAAGGGCGACCGCGTGCCGGCCGGCGACTACCAGCTCGTGATCGTCGAGAGCCCGGCCAAGGCGAAGACGATCGAAAAATACCTGGGCTCGGGATACGTCGTGAAGGCGTCGATCGGCCACATCCGCGATCTTCCCAGCCGCGCCCCGAAAGGCTCGAAGCAGCCGGTGCCGGGCGTGGACCTCGACCATGACTTCGCCCCGACCTACGAGATCGACGACGACAAGGCCAAGACCGTCGCCGAACTCCGGCGGCTCGCCAAGGGGGCCGGAGAGATCTGGTTCGCCACCGACTT
>CAZDTC010000373.1:0-2798 GCA_964508125.1 uncultured Candidatus Kuenenia sp. | reverse complement strand
TCGGTGTGGGCGATCGAGAAGAAGAGCGCCTCGTATTGGCTGCAGGGCAGATAGACGCCGCGGTCGATCATCTTCCAGAAGAAGTCGGCATAGCGGGCCGTGTCGGAGAGGCTGGCCGTCTTCCAGCCGGTGACCGGCACGATCCCCGGCCCGCGCTGGAAGAACATCGTCATCATGCTCCCCACCCGCGCGACCCAGGCCGCCACGCCCGCCTGCTCGGCCGCCGCGCGGAAGCCGGCCTCGAGCCGCACGCCATGCCGGTCGAGTGCGGCATACGGCGGACGATCGCGGAGCTCTTCGAGCGTCGCCGTACCCGCCGCCACGGCCAGCGGATTGCCCGAGAGCGTGCCCGCCTGAAAGACCTTGCCCGCCGGGAGCACGTGGTCCATCACGTCGCGGCGGCCACCGTAGGCCCCCAGCGGCAGGCCGCCCCCCACGATCTTGCCGAGCGTCGTGAGGTCGGGCGTGACGCCGAGGATTTCCTGCGCCCCGCCGTATGCGAGTCGAAAGCCCGTCATCACCTCGTCGAACACGAGCAGCGACCCGTGGGCGAGCGTGAGCTTGCGGGCCGCCTCGAGAAATTCCCGCGTCGGTTTCACGAGGCCCATGTTGCCGACGACCGGCTCCATGAGCACGGCGGCGATCGTGCGGCCCTCCGCCTTGAACGCCTGCTCGAGCGCCACGGGATCGTTGTATTCGAGCACGAGCGTGTCGGCGGCCGTGCCGGCGGTGACTCCGGGGGAATTGGGAACGCCGAGCGTGGCAGCCGACGAGCCTGCCGCGACGAGCAGGCTGTCGACGTGGCCGTGGTAATTGCCGGCAAACTTGATGATCTTGTCGCGGCCGGTGAACCCGCGGGCCAGACGCACCGCGCTCATCGCCGCCTCGGTGCCGCTGCTCACCATGCGCACCTTCTCGATGCTCGGCACCGCGGCGATGATCAATTCGGCGAGGTGGCTCTCCGCCTCGGTCGGGGCGCCATAGCTCGTGCCCTTGCCGAGCATCTCTTCGATTGCGGCCACCACGCGCGGATGGCGGTGGCCGAGGATCATCGGCCCCCACGACCCGATGTAGTCGAGGTACACGTGGCCGTCGATGTCGGTGAGCCGTTGCCCCAAGGCGCTTGAAAAGAAGATCGGCTCGCCGCCCACTCCGCCGAAGGCGCGGGCTGGGGAATTCACGCCGCCGGGGATGAGCTCCTTGGCACGGGCGAAGGCGGCGTGGCTGCGGGGAAGATGGAGCATGACGGTACTGTAGCGACAGGACGGGGCAGTGACAGGCTGAAGCCTGTCCTGCAGATGCTACGGGGCGAGCATCTTTCGGGCGGTGGCCACGGCGGCGGCGGCATGGGGCCGCTCGCCGTAGAGGTCGATCACGCTCTGCAGCAAGGCCCGGCGCCGGCCCAGCAGTGTTTCCTGTTGGCCGCCGACGGTGCGGGCAGCGTCCGCGGCGAGGGCGTCTGCCTGGCGGAAAATCTCGGCGATCCTCCGCGTATCCTCCTTGCGCTCCTTGTCGGCTGCAGGGCCGAGCCGCTCGACCTGACGGCGGGCCAGATCGAGCCACAGGGCGGCATCCTCCTGCGGCCGTGCCGGGTCGGAGTTCGTCGCGGCTTTCGCCGACGGTGAGGCCTGATGCACCGCGATGAGCGCCTCCAGGGCGTCGCGGCAGGCGGATGGGCTGTCGGCCTCCCGATCCATGGCGGCCCGGTAGTCGCGCTCCACCGGCAGCAACGGCTTGCTCCCCAGGGGGCGACGTCGGGCCCGCTTCTCCAACTGGTCGAGCGCGAGCGCACGGTCGAGCTTCCGCACCTCGGCCGCTCGAGGATCATCGGGAAACCGCGCGAGGAAGTCATCGATCGCCGGGGACGCATCCCGGAGATCGCCCCCCTTCCCGGCGGCCTCGATGCGGCCGTACACCTCCTCCACGGTCGGCTTTCGGAAGAGCAGATAGCCGGTGGCCCCGAGCAGCGCCAGCGTGGCGACGACGGCGATCGCCTGCCACAGATGCTCCAGAGACCGGTCGCGGGCCCTGCGCTTGTCGGCCAGGCGCTCGAGCTCGGCGACGGTCGTGAATCGGCTGCGGGGCGTTCGTTCGACGACGGTCGCCGCCGCCGGATCCGCGCCGGTGCCCGTGGGGGTCGCGGCGTCGGCAAGCCTGGTCGTGTTGCCGGGCTTGGCGCCGGTCGCGGCGCGGGTCTGCGGAACGCCGCCCGGGCGTTTCGGCTGGGTGCCGGCCGGGCTGCCGGTCACGCCGCGCGTGGGCGCGTAGAGATCCACGTCGCGCCGCACTCCCTCGGGCCTGGTGGGCATCGGGAGGTCGGTGGTCGGGCCGAGCGCGGGCGGCGCCGGTGTGTTGACCGTCGCGATGGCCGTCAGCAGGCGGCCGAGTGCGAGCGCATTTGCCGGCCGGGCGGTGGGATCTTTGGCGAGCATCCTGTCGATCAACTCGTCGAGCTCCGGAGGCACGCCGGGAACGAGCGTGGAAATTCGCGGGGCCGGCTCGTGCTGCTGGCGGCGCAGCACCTCGATGGCCTGGGAGCCGGTGAACGGCGGCCTGCCCGACAGCATCGCAAACATCACCAGTCCCAGCGCGTAGAGATCGACGCGGTGATCCACCGGCCGCCCCGCGGCCTGCTCCGGGGCCATGTATTCGGCCGTGCCCACCACGTTGCCGTGCGCCGTGTGGGCCGCTCCGCCGAACAACTTGGCGATGCCGAAGTCGGCGAGTTTCACGCGGCTGCCCAGATCGGCGGCCGGATCTCCGTCGGCAACGAGCAGGTTCGCGGGCTTGACGTCGCG
>CAZDTC010000372.1:0-2799 GCA_964508125.1 uncultured Candidatus Kuenenia sp. | reverse complement strand
GGCGATGGAGCAGCGTGCCGCCGGCTCCGAATGCGGGTGGTTATCGCCTGCCTGAACTTCCGACAAGGCCATACGGGGAGCGGAACTCTGCGCGCACACGTTGAGTGAGGCAAGCGGGACGCTTGCCCCACAGTCAGACGAGGCCGCGGCGGACGGCCCAGACGGCGGCCTGCGTGCGGTCGGACACCGCGATCTTCCGCAGGATGTTCTGCACGTGCTCCTTCACCGTCTCGACGCTGATCGTCAGCGACTGGGCGATCTCTTTGTTGGAGAGGCCGAGAGCCATGTGGCGGAGCACCTGGGTTTCCCGTTGGGTGAGCGGGATGTCCGGGTCGGGGGTGGCCACGCGATTGGCCATGGTCGTGGCCACGCGCCGCAGTTCGCCGGCCCGCATCGGAAGCTGGCCCGAGGCGGCGCCCGTGATCGAGTTGATCAGTTCGGCGCGGGTGGAGCCCTTGAGCATGTAGTCGTGGGCACCGGCCGCAACAGCGCGGGCGACGTACGTCGGGTTGTCGAACGTGGAGAGCATCACGCACCGCACGTTCGGCATGTCGGCACGAATCTTCTCGAGGGCGGCGAGGCCGTCCTTGCCCGACATGCGGATGTCGAGCAGCACCACGTCCGGCTTGAGCTTCTTCGTGAGCTTGACGGCCTCATCGCCCGTGGACGCTTCGCCGACGATCTTCACCTCGGACCCGGCCAAGAGACTCACGAGCCCGCGGCGGACGACCTCGTGATCATCCGCAATCACAACCTTGACAGCCATTCTGTTCGTGCTTTCTGCGGCCTCCGGCCGCGTTCGACGATCGATACCCTGAACGGTTCAACAATATCCATATATTTGACTGGAGGGAAAGCCCCGCGAAGCGGCGCTTCCGATCCGGTTTGTTCAGAAGACTCTATTCGTCCATGCGACGGCGCCCAACCACCCGCTCGGGCGATCGCTCCACGTGGCGGGGGAACCGCCCTGCGAACCAGCGCTGCGGGATTTGGCCACCACGGCGGACACCTTGGTGCCGTCACTGGCCGTCCGCCAGGCGGGCTGAGGCTGCAGCCCGGGCGGCCGCGAGCATTTCATCGGCCCCGGCGGCCCTGAGCTGTTCGGCGATCGCGGCGCCGAACGCCTCGGGCGACTGATCCGGCGGGGCCACGCCAGCGGCCACGATCCGACGCACGACTCCATCCCGATCCTCGAGCACGCAGCCGCCGAGCTCGAGGCCGCCGCCCGTGCTGGCCCGGGCCCACGCGCCGATCGGCGCCAGGCAACCGCCCGCGAGAGCGGCCAGAAAACCGCGCTCCGCACGGACCGCGGCATGCGTCACGGCGTCGTCGAGCGGCGCGACCGCAGCCCGCGTCACAGCGTCGTCGACCCGCGTCTGCACGACGAGCGCTCCCTGGCCCACAGCCGGCCAGAACGCCTCCGGGCGGAGAATCTCGGTGATCCGAGACTCGAGCCCGAGCCGCACGAGCCCGGCGCCGGCGAGCACGAGCCCGTCATACTCGCCGGCATCCAGCCGCCTGAGCCGTGAGTCGACGTTGCCGCGGACGCCCCGCACCTCGATGTCGGGCCGCAGCGCCCGCAATTGCAGCGCCCGGCGGATGCTCGACGTGCCGATGGCGGCGCCCGGCGGCAGCGCGTCGAGGCCGGAATACCGTCGGCTCACCAACACGTCGAAGGGCAGCGCCCGCTGCGGCACGCACGTCAGCGACAAGCCCTCTGTCGTCGCCGTCGGCAGGTCCTTGAGGCTGTGCACGGCGACGTCGATCCGGCCGCCGAGGAGGGCCGCCTCGATCTCCCGCACGAACACGCCGTCGCTCCCGATGCGGGGCACGGGAACGTCGCCCCGCTCGTCGCCGCTCGTCTGAATCATCTCGGTCGTCACCGCGTGGCCCAGGGCGCTGATCCGGTCGGCGACCCAGCCGGTTTGCGTTCGAGCCAGGAGGCTCGCCCGGGTGCCGATGCGGAGCGGGCCCCGGTCGGTCATGGCCGCTCTCCGTGATCGGCTGCATCGGCCAGCCTGTCGGCTTTCGCGAGCGCAGCCGCGTGCACTGCAGCCGCCCCCGCCTCCCGGAGAGCGTGGCAGCAGGCTGCGAGAGTCGCCCCCGTCGTGACGACATCGTCGACGAGCAGGAGTCGCCGGCCGACGATGTCGCCCCGCACGCGGAACGCCCCCGCCACGTTGTCGCCGCGTTCCTCCGGCGGGAGTTCATTCTGCATCCGGGTCGCCCGCGCTCGGACGAGCGCGGGCACGACACTCACTCCGATCGCCCGCGCGAGCACCCGCGCCACCTCGTCGGCGTCGCTCGTGCCGCGCCAGGCCCGGCGCCACCAGTGCATCGGCACCGGCACGACGCCGTCGATGCCGATGGCGTCGAGGGCCGACTGTTGCTTCTCCACGAGCAGGGCGGCGAGCGACCATGCCAGATGCTCCGATCCAGGCCGCTTGATCCGCAGGATCGCCTCGCGCAAGTCGTCGGCATAGGTACCGAGGAGCATGATCCCGTCGCATGCCGGGCGGGCGCGCCGACACTGCCTGCAGCGGTCGGCCGGCTCAGCCCGTCCGGGAGTGCCGCAGCGCGGGCAACGTGGACGATCCTCGGCGAGACAGGCGATGCACCGGCCGCAGAGGCCGCTGCGCAGCGGGGCGTCCTCGGAGCGGCACCACTGGCAGCGCGGCGGAAATAACAGGTCGGCCCCCGCGCCAGCCCACCGCGCAGCCTGATGACGCCAGCCTTGTGCCCAGGAAATCATCCGGTTGCCGCCCGTCCCGCTCAGATTGACGGGGTTGCAGGCTCCTC
>CAZDTC010000371.1:0-2804 GCA_964508125.1 uncultured Candidatus Kuenenia sp. | reverse complement strand
GGCCTCGCTGATCGCTGCGAGGTACAACTCGCCTACGCGATCGGCGTCAGCGAGCCGGTGAGCGTGCACGTCGACACCGAAGGCACCGGCAAGGTCGAGGATCAGCGGTTGTGCGATGTCGTGCGGGAGTTCTTCCCCCTCACACCGCGCGGGATCATCGACTATCTCGACCTGCGGCGGCCGATCTACCGAAAGACCGCGGCGGGGGGCCACTTCGGCCGCGACGGCTTCAGCTGGGAGAAGACCGACCGCGCCGTCGCCCTTGCCGAGGCGGCCGGCGCCAACGCCGCGGTGGGCTGACGCATCGTGATGCCTCACGGGCCGACCGCCGCCGCGAGGACGGGCGTATCGCTCGAGCGGGCATTGCTCGGGGCGGCCGGCGCGTTGTTCGCGACGCTCGTCGTCGCCTGTGGCACCGTGCTTGTGGTGCGACGCATCGGCGGTGGCTTCGGGCCGGCAGGCGGCGCCGGCGTGGCAGCCGTGGCACTGCTCGGCGGCCTGCTCGTGCTCGCGGTCGATGCGGCAGGCCGGCTCGCGGGCCTGCCGGCTGCTTGGCGGGCTGCGGCCCGCATGGGCTACGCGCTGGCCTGGGCCGCCGTGGGGCTGCCGCCGGGGCTCGGGGCTCCGGTTGACGCGATCCTGTTTCTCGTCGCGACAGGTATCACCGTCGTGATCGTTGCGGAGCCGGTCGTCCACGGCCGGGTCGGGCAATGGCTCGTCAAGCCGCGCCGCCACGTGCCACGCCCCGGTCGCGCCCCGCAGCGACCCCGCCTGCTCGCAGTGCCGTCGGCGGACCTCCCCGTCACGCCCCTCGGTCATGTGCTGCAGCGATTCGAGCGCTATGAACTCGATGGCGTCGACTGCCTGCGCGGCTCGCTCAGCCTCACGGTGCCCCAGGGTGCCCGCTCGGCCCATGGCCACGTCGGCTTCTGCCCGTCGTTTCGCCACGTGCCGACGGTGGAGACGACGACGGCGTACGATGGGGTCGAGGCGGTCATCGCGGCTGCCGAGGTCGTGCCCTGGGGCGTGCGGATCGAATGCCGCCTCGACGAGCCGGCCGAAGAGCCGGTGGAGATCCCGGTGGACGTGGTCGCCCGAGCCCCCATCTGAAGTCCGCGCCCGGAGCATCGCATGGCCCGCTGGCCCGAACATCTCTGGACGACGATCTTCACCTACGGCGTGATCTTCGGCGGCTTTCCCCTGCTCTGCTGGCTGTTTTGGACCTGGGTGCGCGGATGACCGAACCGGCCGACACTGTTCCCGCGCTGCTCGCAGCCGCCCTCGCACGGACTGGCCAGGAGCACGTGCTGCGGTTCTGGCCCACGCTCGACGCAGCCGGACGGGCCCGCCTGCTCGGCCAACTCGCGGTGATCGACTGGGATGAGTTTGCCACGCTTCAACGGCTCGCCCGCGGCCGCTCCGCGGAGGTGAGCCCGTCGCCGATCGATCTCTCGGCGGCCATCACCCCTCCCTGCCTGCGGCTTCAAGACCCCGGCAACGGTCCGACTCCCGCCGCGGCCAGCGCCGCCGGCGCTGGGTTGCTCGAGGAGGGCCGCGTGGGCGCGATCCTCGTGGCGGGAGGCCAGGGCACGCGGCTCGGCTGCACCGGCCCCAAGGGGCTCGTGCCGGTGGCCCCGCTGTCGCGGGCGACGCTGTTCGACATCCTCTTCGGCCGGCTCCGCGCCGTGCACGCGCGGTTTGGCCGGCGCATGCCGCTGGCGATCATGACGAGCTCGGCCACCGACGCCGACACGCGCCGGTTTCTCCTCGACTCGCACTACGCCGGCCTCGATCCCGACTTCGTCCACGTGTTTCGTCAGCACGACCTTCCCGCCGTCGATGACGCCACGGCCGCCCTGCTCCTCGACGCGCCCGACCACCTCGCCATGGCCCCGGACGGCCACGGCGGCATGCTCACGGCGCTCGTGGAGTCGGGTGGGCTCGACTGGTTCGGACGCCATGGCGTGGAACACGTGACGAGCTTCCAGGTGGACAACCCGCTCGCGATGCCGCTCGACCGCGAGTTTCTCGGCTATCACCTCCTCACGCACGCCGAATTTTCGACGCAGGTGGTGCTCAAGCGCGATCCTGGCGAGCGCGTGGGCATCGTCGTGGAGCAGGGAGGCCGCCACGCGGTCGTCGAATACAGCGATCTCTCCCCGGCGCTCGCCGCGGAGCGCCGGCCCGACGGCCGCCTCCGCTTCCACGCGGGCTCGATCGCCGTCCACTGTTTCTCAAAGCGCTTCCTCGACCGGGTTCGCGACCGCGACGACGCGCTCCCGCTCCATCTCGCCCACAAGGCGGTGCCCTTTCTCGATGCGTCGGGCGCGCTCATACGCCCCTCCGGCCCGAATGCCATCAAGTTCGAGCGGTTCATCTTCGATCTCATGCCTCTGGCCGACCGCGTGACCGTGGTCGAGATCGAGGCCCGCGACGGCTTCGCGCCGCTCAAGAACCCGGCGGGCTCAGCAGCCGACGCCCCGGAGCACGTCCACGCCGCCCTCGTCGACCACGCCCGTCGTCTGCTCGCCGAGGCGGGTGTCACCGTGGCCGAAGGCATCGACGTGGAGCTCGACGCCGCCACGATCCTCGACGCCACCGACATCGCCGCGGTGCTCCCGCGCGGCACGCACATCACCGCGCCGCGCGTAATCCGCCGCTTGTAGGACGGGCTTCAGCCTGTCTCTTCGTTGAGCTCGCGCCGGCTTCGGGCTCCCCGTATCCCGTCGCCGGACGTTCACTGCGGCCATCCAGGCCTCCGTTCACTCGACTCCGGCTGCGCTGCGCCATCCATGGCTGCGCTT
>CAZDTC010000370.1:0-2818 GCA_964508125.1 uncultured Candidatus Kuenenia sp. | reverse complement strand
GTTGAAGCCGATATGGCCCGTGCGGCCGATGCCGAGGATCTGCAGGTCGATGCCGCCGGCGGCGCGGATCGCCTCCTCGTAGCGGGCGCAGGCCGTGGACACTTCGGCACGGGAGAGCGTGCCGTCGGGGATGTGGATGCTGGCCGCGGGGATGTCGAGATGGTCGAAGAGGTGTTCCCGCATGAAGCGGTGATAGCTCTGCAGGGCGTCGGGCTGTATCGGCCAGTATTCGTCGAGGTTGAACGTGACGACCGTCTTGAACGACACGCCCTCCTCGCGATGGATGCGGATCAACTCGTCGTAGACGCCCACGGGCGTGGAGCCGGTGGCGAGGCCGAGCACAGTCTGCTTGCCGGCCGCTGCGCGCGACTGCACGAGGTCGGCGATCTCGCGGGCCACCGCGCGGCTGGCATCGCCGGGCTGGTCATAGACGGTGACGGGCAGCCGCTCGACGGCGTGCACGTGGGGCAAGGGACCGCGATAGATCGGAGCCGAGGGAGTGACGGCTGGCGAGCGGTGTGCTGGAGGCATGGCGCGGGTAGGGGGTGTGAAGGAAGGAGGGTCGGAAAATCCACCCCTTCATGGTACCGAAAACGGCCCGATCGGGCTGCCCCAAAGCCCGTTTTTCACCGGAGCGTCTCGAGCCACGCGACCACGTCGGCGAGTTCCCGCGTGGACAGCGTGTTGGCGAGGTCGGCCGGCATGAGCGAAATCGGCTGCTTCACAAGTTCGTCGATCTCCTTCGTGGCCAGCGTGGCCTCGACCCCGTCGGCGGGCTTGAGCACGACGTGCTCGGGCGTCTGCGAGACGAGCAGCCCCGTCACACTGCGGCCGTCGTCGAGCACGGCCGTGTAGGTTTCGTAGTTGTGGCTGATGGCCGCCGACGGCGTGAGGATCGACTCGTAGATCGCCTGCCGCGAAAGCTTCGTGCCGATGCCCGAGAGGTTCGGGCCGACATTCTTCCCTTCGCTGCCGACGACGTGGCACTTCGCACAGGTGCCCGCGCCGGCGAACACGGCCCGGCCGCGGGCCGCATCGCCCGTCTGCTTCATGAGTTCGGCAAGTGACGGCGCGGGGCCGCCTCGCTTCTGGTCGTTTGCGGCGGGTGCGGTCTCGGCCTCGGTGTCGCCGATCGATGCGAGCATCGCCCGTGCCTGGTGCCCGCCCTGCCGGCGCAGGGCCGCCCGCAGCCGGTCGGTGCGGGCTGGATCAGCAAGCGCCGTGCGCACGTCGCCCTCGCCGCCGAGCGCGAACGCAACCCCGACGGCCGCCGGGGCCAGCGAATCGTCGGCCGTGGTAGCCGCGATCCGTACGAGGTCGGCGGAGCGGGCGGTGCGGCGAAAGCGATCGACGATCTCGATGAATCGTCGTGAGTCGCCGGCATAGCCGGCCGCCACGTCGATCGTCGCCGCAAGCCCCGGATCGGCGGCCGCCTCGGGGGCGAGCCGCATCACGAGTTCAGGGAGGAGCAGCCGCCGCTCCTCGTCGTTGAAGGGGGCGGGCTGGCCGGCGAGCAGGGCGCGAACGGCCTCGTGCACGCGGGCCGGATTTTGGAAGTCGAGGGCCCTGATCAGGGCCAGCCCCTCGCCTGTGGTGACGTCGGCACGATCCAAAAGAAGGCAGAGCATCGCCGCAGACTTCTCGCCGCGGCTTCGCCAGAGGATCTCGCGGCCGACCGCGTCCTGCAGGATCGATTTCTTGGCGAGCCATGCGTCGAGCCGACCGTCCCAGAGGCCGTCGGCGCCGATCCCGAGGGCTTCGAGCTCCCAGCGGTCACCGGCTGTGTGCCGCATCGCCAGTTCCGCCCAGGCCCGGTCGGCCCGCTCGCCGGCGATTCCCTTGAGGGCGATGGCGCACTCGCGGCGGACGTCGGGCGACGGATCGTTCACGAGCGTCTCGACGAGGCCGGTCACGTCGCCCTTCGCGAGCCTGCACATCCGCAGGGCGATGATCTTCAGCTTCGAGTCGCTCGAAGCGGCGAGCCGCTGCACCGTCTCCCCCGCCTGTCCCGGCAGCATGCCCTGCGCCCAGGCGAGGCGGGCGGCGTGGCGATCGTCTTGGGGCTTTGCGGCCGCGGCCTCGAGGGCGACTGCGGCGGCTTCGGGCTCGCGGGCAAGCCGCTCGAGGGCTATCGCGCGCATGCAGAGGTTCGGGCTGGCCAGCGCCGCCGCCGCCCCGGCAGCGGTCGCGAGATCCACTGCGGGCACCGACCACTTCGACCCGTGGGGTGCGATCCTGTAAAGACGGCCCTTCTCGGTGTCGGCCATGCCATGGCCGCCGACGCCGGGGTCGTGCCAGTCGGCCACGATCAGCGAGCCGTCGGGGGCCACGCACACGTCGCAGGGCCGAAACCACTGGTCGGCGGAGCCATCCACGAGCGGGTCCATCGTGGCCGTGAAGCCCGCGCCCTGCGGCTTCACGTGGTATGCCCGCACCACGTTCGGGCCCGCGTCGCAGTGGATCAGCGCCCCGCGATACCGCTCGGGCAGCAGCGATCCTTCATACACGCAGATCCCGCAGGGCGATCCGGCGCCCGTGAGCAACAGGTTGGGAACGACCCCGGGGTCGTTCTGGTGCCAGTGCTGCAGCGGCACCTCGGGCTCGAGGTTCGTCCGCGGCACCTGCCAGCCGGCTCCGGTGAGTTCGTCCTTGTAACCGTAGTTGCCGTACTCCATCACGAAGTTGATCCGCACGCCGCGATTGCCGTCGTCGTCGTTGTCGCTCTGCCAGAGGGTGCCGAACGAGTCGACCGCCACCTCGTAGCTGTTGCGGAAGTTGTGGCCGAGCACCTCGAAGTCGGTGCCGTCGGGACGGCAGC
>CAZDTC010000369.1:0-2825 GCA_964508125.1 uncultured Candidatus Kuenenia sp. | reverse complement strand
TCATGGCGCTCGTCGATCCCGGCGACGAGGTGATCATCTTCGAGCCGGCGTTCGTGATGTATCGGCCGCTCGTGGAGTTTCTCGGCGGCCGGTGCGTGGTCCTCGACACGGCGCCCTCGTTCCAGGTGGACGTCGATCGCGTGGCCGCCGCGATCACGCCGGCCACGAAGGCGATCCTTCTCAACACGCCCGCGAATCCCACCGGTGTCGTGGCCGCGGCCGACACGGTGCGCGACCTCGCCCGGCTGGCCGACGCGCGCGGCGTGACGATCATCAGCGACGAGCTCTACCGGTCGTATTGTTACGACGCCCCCTTCGCCTCCCCTGCCCTGCACTCGGAAAACGTCGTGGTGATCGACGGGCTTTCGAAGTCGCACGCGATGACCGGCTGGCGCGTGGGCTGGGTGCACGGCCCGAAGCCGATCGTCGACGCCTGCACGATGCTCCAGCAATACACGTTCGTGTGCGCCCCGCAGGTGGGCCAGTGGGCGGGCCTCGCGGCGCTCGACGCCCCGATGGACGCGCCGCTCGCCGAGTGCCGGCGGAAGCGCGACCTGCTCATGGCGGCCCTCCGCGGCCACTACCGGTTCGTGCAGCCCGGCGGTGCCTTCTATCTCTATCCCGAGGCTCCCGGAGGCTCCGGGAAAGCGTTCGCCGAGCGGGCTGTCGCCGAAGAAAAACTCCTCGTCGTGCCTGGCAGCGTATTCGGCACGGCCGACACCCACTTTCGGATCGCGTACACGGTGAGCGATGCCACGCTCGACCGCGGCATCGCCGCCCTCCTCCGCCTCGCCACGAAAGCGTAGCGCCATGAGTTCCCGCTCCGTCCGCGACGTCGCCGCCCTCCTCGATCACGCCGTCTTGAAGCCGAACTTCACCGCCGCCGATCTCGCGGCCCAGGCGGCGATGTGCGTGGCCCGCGGCGTCGGCTGCCTGTGCGTCCGCCCGTGCGACGTGGCCGCAGCGGCGCGGCACGTGGCCGGGAGCCCGGTCGTCGTGGCGAGCGTGATCGGATTTCCACACGGCAGCCACCGCTCCGAGACGAAAGCTCTCGAATCGCGCCTGGCGATCGCCGACGGCGCCCGCGAGCTCGACATGGTGCTCGCGATCGGCGCCCTGCTCTCGGGCGACGAATCGCGCGTGCGCGACGACATCGCCGCGGTCGTGGCGGAGGCCCGGCCGCACGGCGCGCTCGTGAAGGTGATCTTTGAGACGTGCTATCTCGCGCCCGCGCAGATCGCGACGGCCTGCCGGCTCTCCGCGGAGGCGGGGGCCGACTTCGTGAAGACGTCGACCGGCTTCGGCTCCGCCGGGGCCACGCCCGAGGCCGTGCGGCTGATGCTCGATGCGGTGGGTGGCCGGCTCGGCGTGAAGGCCTCGGGGGGCATCCGCACGTGGGCCGACGCCGTCATGTATCTCGACATGGGCTGCAAGCGGCTCGGTGTGGGCGACGCCGCCACGATCCTCGACGGCGGCACGAGCACGGGCACCTACTAAGCGCACGTGGGGCAAGCGTCTCGCTTGCCAGGCGACCGAGACGGTCGCCCCACGGAGTCTTCACCCCTTGATCACGCCCAGCGGGCGGAGGCGGGCGACTTTCGTGGAGAGGCCCGCCCGGTGGACGACGTCGACGACCACGTCGACATCCTTGTAGGCCGCCGGCTGCTCTTCCGCGAGGCCCTCGCGGCTGCGGCTGCGGGCGATCACGCCGCCCTGCTCGAGTTCGTGCTGGATACTCCGCCCCTTCGCCAGCCGCGTGGCCGCCGTGCGCGACAGGCAGCGGCCGGCGCCGTGGCAGGTGGTGCCGAACGAACGCTCGAGCGACCTCGGGCCTCCGAGCAGCACCCAGCTCGCCCGCCCCATGTCGCCCGGGATGATCACCGGCTGACCCGTAGCCCGGTAGCGCTCGGGGATGTCGTGATGGCCGGCCGGAAACGCCCGCGTGGCCCCCTTGCGATGCACGCACACTTCCTTCCGCGTGCCGCCCACGTCGTGTTCCTCGAGCTTCGCGATGTTGTGGGCCACGTCGTAAACCAGCTCCATGCCGAGGCTCGTCCACGACCTGCCGAGCACGCGGGCGAACACCTCCCGCACCTGCCACATCAAGAGCTGCCGGTTGCAAAACGCGTAGTTGGCCGCCGCCCGCATCGCGCCCAGGTAATGGGCCCCTTCCGGGCTCTCGATCGGCGCGCACACGAGCTGGCGGTCGGGCAGGTCGATGCCGTATTTCGCAGGCGCATCGCGCAGGGCCCGGAGCGCGTCGTCGCAGACCTGGTATCCGAGGCCGCGGGATCCGGAGTGGATGAGCACGCAGATCTGGCCTGCGGCGAGGCCGAACGCGGCGGCCGCCACGCGATCCTCGATCCGGTCCACCACCTGCACCTCGATGAAGTGGTTGCCCGCGCCGACGGTGCCACACTGATCCTGACCGCGGGCCAGGGCCCGGTCGCTGACGAGCTCGGGCCGGGCGTCGGCGATGCAGCCCTCCGCCTCGGTGCAGGTGCGGTCGTCGTCGGTCGCGAAGCCGCGGTGCACGAGATACTCCACGCCCTCGCGCATCAGCTGCCGGAGTTCCGCCGGCGAGAACACGATCCGCCCCCCCTGCCCCACGCCCACGGGCACGTCGCGCATCAATTGATTCACGAGCTGCACGAGCACGGGCGAAATGTCGGCATGCGATAGGTTTGTGCGCACGAGCCGCACGCCGCAGTTGATGTCGTAGCCCACGCCGCCGGGCGACACCACGCCACCCGCGGCCGGATCGGTCGCACACACGCCGCCGATGCAGAAGCCATAGCCCCAGTGGATGTCGGGCATCGCCAGGC
>CAZDTC010000368.1:0-2840 GCA_964508125.1 uncultured Candidatus Kuenenia sp. | reverse complement strand
ATCGGCTTCATCTCCGACCACATGGAGGTGCTCTACGATCTCGACACCGAAGCCGCCGACCTGTGCCGCGAGCTCGGCATCGAGATGGTTCGGGCCCGGACCGTCGGCACCGACCCGGCGTTCGTGGCGATGGTCCGCGACCTGATCGCGGAGCGGCATTTCCAGGAGCCAGCCCGCGTCGCAATCGGCGCTCTGCCTGCCAGCCACGATGTCTGCCCGCTCGACTGCTGCCCCGCGCCGGCGGCGCGGCGACCAGCACCATGACCGAACCCTCGCGGCCCGCCACGGTGGCCCTCGTCCACGGCTACCTCGCCAACCGCTTCATGCTCGAGATTCTCGGCACCCGGCTCCGCCGCCGGGGCTTCCAGCCGCGGCCCTGGGGCTACTGGAACATGCAGTGCTCGCTGCTCGTGCACGCGGAGCGATTCGCCCGCCGGCTGATGGAACTCGACGCCGACAGCACCATACACACGCTCCACGTCGTCACGCACAGCATGGGCGGCCTGATCGCCCGGGCGGCCCTCGATCGCTATCGTCCCGGCAAGCTCGGCCGCGTGGTGATGCTCGCGCCGCCGAACAAGGGCTCGTTCGTGGCCACGCGGGTGGCCGACTCGGTGGGCCGCGTGCTCAAGCCCGTGGCCGAGCTCTCGACCGGCCCGGAGAGCCTCGCCAACTCGCTGCCGATGCCGCGCGACGTGGAGATCGGCGTGATCGCCGCCGAATGGGATGCGCTCGTTTCCGACGACAGCACCCGCCCCGACGCTCCGCACTCCCATGTCACGCTGCCGACGTTCCACTCGGGCCTCCTGTTTCGTCGCGATGCCGCCGACCACGTCGCAGCCTTTCTCGCCACCGGCCGCTTTCCCGCGGTCATAGCCGGCCCTCCAATGGCATGAACCAACCTGCATGAACACTGCGCCGCGACGGCTCGGACGCTCTCCCGTGACAGTCGGCCCGCTGGGGCTCGGCTGCTGGCCGCTCGCGGGCATGACCCGCGCGGGCATCACGGCGGCGGCCGCCGAGGCGACCGTCGCCGCCGCTATCGACGCCGGGATCACGCACCTCGACACGGCCTATTGCTACGGCGAGCACGGCGAAAGCGAGCGGGCCATCGCCGCAGCGCTTCGCGGTCGACGCGAGCACGTGGTGATCGCGGGCAAGTGCGGCATCCACTGGGAGCCCGACCCGGCCGCGACGCCGCCCCGTCGGCAGGTGATCGACGGCCGGCCCGAGCGCATCCGGGCCGAAGTCGAGGAAAGCCTTCGCCGTCTGGGAACCGATCGATTCGATCTTCTTTATCTGCACGCCCCCGACCCGCAGGTGCCTACGGCCGAGTCGGCCGGTGAACTCGCGCGGCTGCTGGCTGCCGGCAAGGCCCGGGCGATCGGCGCGTCGAACATGTCGCTTGCGCAACTGGAGACGTTCGCCGCCGTCTGCCCGTTCTCGGCCTGCCAAATGCACTTCAACATGCTCCAACGGGAGATCGAGCGCGAGATTCTCCCCTGGTGCCAGTCCCACGGCGTGGCGATGGTCGTCTACTGGCCGCTCATGAAGGGCCTGCTCACGGGCACGATGCGCCGAGGGCAGGTGTTTCCCACGTCCGACAGCCGCCACAAGTATCCGATGTTCACCGGCGCCGAGTTCGAGCGCAACCTCGACTTCGTCGAGGCCTTGCGGCCGATCGCCGCCCGGCTCGGCTGCAGCCTTCCCGACCTCGTGCTCGCCTGGACGGCCGAGCAGCCGGGCATCACGAGCGTGCTCTTCGGCGCCACCTCACCGGAGCAGGTTGCCATCAACGCCCGGGCCCTCACCGTCGATCTCGACGACGCAGCCCGCCGCGACATCGCCGCCGCGACCGCCGCCCGCGGCCCCGTCGCCAACCGCCGCGCGGTCTAGAACAATCGTCGGCCTGTCCCACATGGCAAGCGAGACGCTTGCCCCACGATCACGCGGAGCGGGAGGAGGCGACGCTCACGTAGGACTGGCGGACCTCGAGGCAGGTGCGCCGGAATGGCTCCGGCCGGCTCACGCCCGGGAGCCGCAGCGTCTCGATCGGACCGCGACGAAACACGAGGTCGCCGCAGTCAAACCACTCCTGGCCGGGTTGCACCACAAGGTCGATCGCGTCGAAGCGGTCGAGATCGACGTATTGCTCCACCTGCGGGCTGATGCCCCGCTCGATGCTCACGCGGCGGTTGGTGAGCCGATAGCGGCGGATTGCCCAAGGCAGCCGCATCGAGAGATAAAGCATCATGCCGAGCGGGATCGTGGCCAGCAGCGCCAACCGCCCGACCGACATCGGCCCCAGGCCGCTCTTGATGCGATACAGCCGGCCGAGGGCCTTGCCAAGCGCCGTCGAACCCACCGAGGGCCACACGGTCATCACCGTGGCCTCGGCCACGCTCGGCGGCACAACGCCCGAGATCGGATGCGAAAGGCTTGGCTGGGTCGCTCTGGGCTGAATCACAGCGGCGGTCATGCGACTTATCGTAGCGGGCCGGAAAAATAAAAAAACCCGCTAGGGCTCGGCCGAGCCCTAGCGGGTCTGTATTCCATGACGTTGTTGGCAGTTTTGCCACCGCCGACGGTTGCCCGTTGGACCGGTTTCCCAGTGAGGTGGCAGATCTCTTTCGGCGGCATCTCCGGCATGGCCTTGCGGCCTGTGCCGGAGCACGATCATGTCTCCACAATCTTTTGGACCACTGGAACTCCGGCCGCCCGATCCCTGCCGAAGCAGATTCGAACGACGTTCATTCCGTGGGTGCCTCCTCAGACCCGAAGATCTGATTCAGCGGTTTCCTTTAGAAAGGAGGTGATCCAGCCGCAGGTTCCCCTACGGC
>CAZDTC010000367.1:0-2850 GCA_964508125.1 uncultured Candidatus Kuenenia sp. | reverse complement strand
CCGAAGTCCCACCAGCCGCGGTGCTGGAACGAATGGTAGAGGCCCGGCCAGTATTCCCGCGCCGGGGCCACTCCCAGCCAGTTTTTCCAGTCGAGCCTCTCGAGGGCGGTGCCGATCTCCTGCTGCTTCTTCTTGACGAGGTCGGCGACGATCACCGCCACCTCCTCGGCCGTCGTGGCGGCATCCTCCGACTCGTTGACCTCGGTCATCGCCTGCGCCTGGTATTTGCGCATGTTCATGCGGCGGCCAGGGCCCTGCGCCCAGACCGGGCGGTTCGACCAGGCATACACCTCCTTGAGCGGGCCAAGCACGCCGGAGCGGATCTGGGCGATCGCCTCCCGCGACGAGGGAAGTGCCGTGCCCTGGTTGCCCATCTGCGTGCACACGCCCCGCCCGGCCATCTCAGAGGCCACCTTGGCCAAGAGCCGGGCTTCGTAGATCGTGCGGGTGAGCGGCTTTTGCGTGTAGCAGCTGATGCCGAGCCGCATCGCGTCGAGCGTCGCAGGCGCGTGCATGTGGTCGGGCGTGCTCACCGTGACGATGTCGATCTTCTTGCCATGCTTGGCGAGCAGTTCGCGATAGTCGGTAAACTGCTCCGCCTGCTTGAACTTCTCTCCGGCTCCCTTGCTTTCGAGCGTCTTGCGGTCGACGTCGCAGATGGCGATCACGTCGCCGAAGAGCGCGGCGTTGTCGGAATCGCTGCCCCCCTTGCCGCCGACGCCGATGCAGGCGACGGTGGGCCGCTCGGCAGCGGCTTGCGAGTAGGCCCGGCGGGTACCGGCGGCGACGAAATAGCCGGCTCCGGCAAGGCCGGAGGCACCCAGGAAACGACGGCGAGACTGGCGGGCCACGGAAGGCTCCTTTCGTTCGAAGCGAGATTGCGGGCGGGAGTTTGACGGGCTCCTACGCCACCGGTATCAAACACTATCGTAGCGGCCTGACGCCAGTCACCCCGTCCCCGACCCGGAGAACTTTCCATGATCCTCGGCAAACTCTGGAAGACGCTTGCGGCGCAGATGAACAAGATCGCCAACTTCTTCTGGACGGCCGACCCGATCGCCCAGCTCCAGTATGAATACGACAAGGCGGTCGATCAGCTCAAAGAGGGAAGAGAAGGGCTCGAGCAGTATCGGGCCCTGGTCGAGCGGGTCACACGGCAGGTGAACGGCGACCGCGACCATGTCGCCAAGCTCGAGGCGCAGGTGAAGGCCTACCTGCAGATCGGCGAACGGGAGACGGCGAGCAGGTTTGCGCTCGAGCTCCAGCGGGCGAAGAAAGACCTCGCCGAGAACGAGGCCCAGCTCAAGCTCCACGAAGCGGCCTACGGCAACAACGTCACCAAGATCAAGCACGCCACGAAGAAGCTCGCCGATCTCAAGCAGAAGATCCAGAAGTACGATGCGGAGCTAAAGCTCTCCCGTGCCGAGGCGGAACTCGCGAAGCTCGCCACGAGCTTCAACTTCGACATCACGACCGACTTTGGCCAGATCGAGGATGTGATCCAGGACAAGATCGGCCTCAACCGCGCGAAGGTGCGCGTGGCCGCGGACCTGTCCGGCGAGGGGCTCGACAAGATCAAGGCGGAGCAGGCCGTCGAGAAGAACATGGCCGAGAACGCCCTCCGTGAGTTCGAGATCGAGATGGGAATGGTCACGCCCGAGACCGCGGGAGTGAAGGCCGACGACAAGGAGCTCGGCACGGAGCGTGCCAAGCAGGCAGCCACCTGATGTAGCCGGATTCACCTTCCTGGATCGTGTTTCTTCAGGATCGTCCTCGTGGCCACCGTCACCACTTCCCCCCCGTCGCCTCCACCCGCGCTCGGGACGACGTCCGAGCCGCGCGGCGCCGGCGCCTCGCTGCCCGCCTGGTGCCCTGCCTGGGCCGAGCGGCTGGGTGACTCCTATCTCTCTGGCACGAGCTGCACGTTTCTGCTCCATGGCAACGTGCGCGATCTCGTGCCGGTCGCGGCTCCCGGGGCAGACGTGGCCGCCGGCTGGGGCACGGTGCCCGACTTTCTCGCGCGGGAGATGTTCGGCCGCTGGGACATCGTGCTGGGCTACGACGTGGGCAAGGGGCTGCGGCCGCTGGCCGGCACGGATCCCGCGCGGCTGCGGACGATGGCCCAGTGGCTTACCGAGCGGATCGGCAACGCGGCGACATGGCCACGCGATCCCGACGCGGCCATCGCGGCGATCGACGGAATCCTCGAGCGCAACCTGCTCGAGGCCCCGGAGCAACGCAAGCGGATCGCCATCGTCCTCGACTACGCGCAGTACCTCGCCCCCGCGGGCGATGCGGCCTCCTCGGCGCGGGCCGCCGCCGGCCGGCTCGTGCGGCTGCTCGCCTGGGCCACGAATCCTCTGTTGCGGCGCGTGAACGTGGCGATCGTGCTCATCACCGACTCGATGGCCGAGATCCACCCGCGGCTCGTGCAGAGCCCCGCTGTGACGACGATCGACGTGCCGCTGCCCGACGCGGCCGAGCGCGAGCGATTCGCCCTGGCGGTGGCCGCCGGAGCGGGCATTCCCGCCGCGCAGACCGACGCCGTGAAGCGGACGGCGGCCCTCTCCGGCGGCCTTTCGCTCGAGAGCCTGCGGGCCGTGATCACGATGTCGGCCCGCGAGGGCACGGCGCCCGACGGCCCCGAGTTCGCCCTCATGAAGAAGGATCTCATCGAGCGTTCGTGCCAGGGGCTCGTGGAGTTCATCCAGCCGCGGCTCACGCTCGATGCCGTGGCCGGCCATGCGGAGGCGAAAAACCGCCTCGAAGCCGACGCCCGGGCGATCAAGCGTGGGCAGTTCGAGAGCGCCCCGATGGGCTACCTGATCTGCGGCCCGGTCGGCACCGGCA
>CAZDTC010000366.1:0-2850 GCA_964508125.1 uncultured Candidatus Kuenenia sp. | reverse complement strand
GACACGAACACGAGCGTGAGCAGGAGCAGGATCCCGAGCGCGACCGAGGCCGCGGCTGCGACATCGGCAGGCCTCCGCAGGGCAGGCTCGAAGAGCGGCACGACTGCGAGCCCGGCCGTCACGACCGACAACGCCCCATATAGGCTCGACACCGCGCGGTGCGACCAGCCCGCGATCACGAGCCGCTGGTAGAGATGGCTGCGATGGGCTTGAAAGATGTTTTCGCGATTCCGCAACCGCCGAACGATCGTGTAGGCCGTGTCGAAAATGAATGGCCACAGGCCGGCGGCTGCGACCGCCACCGCCGTTGGAACCGCCGCCGGAGGCAGGGCCAGCGGCAGCACGGCGAGCATGAATCCGCAAAACGCGCTGCCGACGTCGCCCATAAAGATCCTCGCGGGCTGCCAGTTGCAGGCCAGAAATCCGCCCGCGGCCGCAGCGAACGCAGCCGCCAGGCCGCCCACAGCCGGGCTCGCAAACGCGGCCGCCACCGCAGCCAGTGCCGCTCCTGCGGCCGCTGCCGTGAGGCCCGCGATGCCGTCGATGCCGTCCATGAAGTTGAACGCGTTCGTCAGCCCCACGATCCAGAGCAGCGTGAGCGGCCAGGCGGCGGCGCCGAAATCGACGCTGCCGAAGGAGCCGAAGCTCACCTGCTGCACTGGCCCGAGCACCGCCAAAGCCGCGATCGCGCAGCCAAGGTGCACCGCGAAGCGGATGCGATTGGGCAGCGACCGGATGTCGTCGATCCAACTCACGGCGGCGATCACGACCGCCGGGGCGACCATGCCGGCCACGGCCCCGACCGCCTCGGGGTGGAGGACACAGGCGATGACGGCCGCGGCCACGGTCACCACCACGATCGCCAGACCGCCGCCGCGCGGCGTGGCTCGGGTGTGGCTGCTGCGCGCGTTGGGGATGTCGACCGCGCCGCGGGATGCCGCCCAGCCTACGAGCCGGCTCGCAAGCAGGCCCGAGGCGACCAGGGCTACGACCGACCACACCGACCAAAACAGCGCGAGCGGCATGGGACGCACAGTCCACTCATCTCGCCAAGGTGTGCTTCGCGTTGGCGATCGTCTCGCACACCTCCATGGCCACTGTCTCGTCGACATGCGCGCCGATCGGCAGCGACAGGCTGCGGGCCGAGAGCAACTCCGTGACCGGGAGTGGCCGGCTGCGATCGTGGAAGTGTTCGAAGGCCGTCTGGCGATGGCACGGCGGACTGTAGTATGTGCGGGTTTCGATGCCGCGGTCGGCAAGCACGCGGCGCAGGGCATCGCGCGACATGCCGAACCGGGCTGGATCGACCGTGATCGAATAGTCTTTGTGGCTCGACGAGGCTCCGCTCGACTCTTCGACGAAGCCGATCCCTGGCAGATAGGAAAGTTCGCGGCGGTAAACGCCTGCGATCTGCCTGCGGCGGGCGGCTACGTCGTCGAGAATCTCGAGCCCGGCGAGTGCCGTGGCTGCGCTCAATTCCGGCATCCGGCCGTTGACGCCTGGAAACAGGGCGTCGTACGAGCCGTCGTTGCCATATTCGCGGCCGAGCCTCACGAAGTGGGCGAGGCAGTCGCAGTCGGTTGCGACCACGCCCCCCTCGCCGGCCACGAGCAACTTCGTCGGCGACATGCTGAATACCTGCGCGGTGCCTCCCTTGCCCACAGGGCGACCGTGCATGCTTGCCCCGAAACCGTGGGCTGCATCGATCACCAGCGGCAGCCCGTGCTCCGCGGCCACCGCCTCGAGGGCCGCAATGTCGCAGGGATTGCCGAAATTGTGGCAGGCTGCGATGGCCACCGTGCGGGGCGTGATGGCGGCCGCCACGGCTGGCGCGGAAACGTTGGTGGAATGCTGGTCGACGTCGATGAAGACCGGCCGGAGGTTGTTCCACACGATTGCCGCCGGGGCCGCCAGGAACGTGAAACTGGGGATGATCACCTCGCCGACGGGCTCGCTGCGCCCCGCCGACCGGACCATGCCAAACCGCGACAGGGGCTCCATCCCCGCGACCGGGCACTCTTCCGGGCCGCTCCGCCGGCTGCGGCAGCTGCCGGCCGAGAGATCGAGCGCACGATAGACGAGCATCAGGCCCACGGTGCAACTGCTCACGGCCACGCAATGGCGCACGCCGAGCCGCTTTGCGACCGACTGCTCGAGGCGTTCGACGTAGGGCCCTTTCGTGAGCTGGCCGTTCCGCATGATCTCCTCATAGGCACCGCGGACACTCTCAAACACGGGCAAGGCGGGGCGCACGAACGGCACGCGGATGCCGACTGCCGCCGCGTCGAGCGATGAGCGGGCCTCGGGGATCACCGACAACCTGGGATTACGCATCGGCGCTCACCTCCGGCTTCTCGTGTTCCCGGTCATACTCCGGCACGAGTTTGCGCAGCCGCCGCCGCACGTCGTCGGGCGGGTCGTCGACCACCTCGCGCAACTCCTCGAGCATGCCCTCGATCTCCGAGAGGTCCGCGGGGCGATGCATGGCGCAAAACACCTTGGGATGCGGCGTGGGCAGCCGGCGCTCGTCGTCGAAATAAAGCTCCTCGTAGAGCTTCTCGCCGGGCCGGAGCCCGGTGAACTCGATGTCGATGTCGTCTTCCGCGAGGCCCGACAGGCCGATCAGGTCGCGGGCGAGGTCGACGATCTTCACGCTCTCTCCCATGTCGAGCACGAAGATCTCGCCGCCATCGCCCATAGCCGCCGCCTGAAGCACCAGTTGCGATGCCTCCGGGATCATCATGAAATACCGCTCGATATCGGGGTGGGTGACCGTGATCGGGCCGCCCCGGCGGATCTGCTCCTGGAAGATCGGCACCACGCTGCCGCTGCTGGCGAGCACGTTGCCGA
>CAZDTC010000365.1:0-2851 GCA_964508125.1 uncultured Candidatus Kuenenia sp. | reverse complement strand
AACAGTTCGCGGAGCAGGTGTTCGGGCAGATTCGCGGCTTCGGCGAATACGGCTTTCCAGAATCACACGCCGCGAGCTTCGCCTTGCTCGTGTATGTGTCGGCCTGGCTCAAGTGTCATCATCCGGCCGCCTTCACCGCCGCCCTTCTCGGCAGCCAGCCGATGGGGTTTTACGCCCCGGCGCAGCTCGTGCGCGATGCGAAGGCGCACGGCGTGAGGGTGCTCGCCGTCGACGTCAACGCAAGCCGCTGGCACGCATCGCTCGAGATGCGATCGAAGGCCGGCCGTGAAACGCAGCCGGCGATCCGGCTGGGGCTCGAGCAGGTGTATGGCTTGGGCGAGGCGGCGGGGCGGCGGATCGAGGCAGCCCGCCGCGACGGCCCCTTCCGGCTGCCGCGGGAGCTCGCCCACCGCGCCGCGCTCGATCGCGACGCCCTCTTGCATCTGGCTCGTGCGGGTGCGTTCACGTCGCTCGGCCTCGACCGCCGGCGGGCGGTGTGGGAGGCGATGCGGTGCCTGGAGCGGCCTGCCAGCCGGCCGCTCTTCGACGGCCTCGATGACGACGAAGACGAGAAAGACGGCGACCTTCTGCCGATGCTCTCCGCCGAGGAGGAGGTGGTGGCCGACTATCGCACGGCGGGCCTCTCGCTCACGGCGCATCCGCTCCAGTTTGATCGCGACTGGCTCTCGACTCGTGGCGTGGTGACCGTGGCCGAGGCGGTCGGGCGGCCGGAAGGCCGCCGCGTGGCCGTCGCCGGCATCGTGCTCACGCGCCAGCGGCCGGCCACCGCGAAGGGCATGATGTTCCTCACGATCGAAGATGAGACCGGCGCCGCGAACATCGTCGTGCATCCAGGCGTGTGGGAGCAGGCCGATCTGGCCGCCCGCCGCGCGGCCGTGCTCGTGGTGCACGGCCGGATCCAGCGGCGGGGCGCGGTGGTGCACGTGGTGAGCGCGCGGCTCGAATCCGCCGCCTCTCTCCGCCCCGAAACCTCTGCCACGACCGCTCTCCCACGCATGTCCCGCGACTTCTGCTGACCCATGCGCCTCTTTCCCCCAACTCGTCCGCACCGTGGTCTGCATCGCGGCCTTGCCAGCCAATGGGCAGCCCCTCGCGGGCTGCGTAGGGACCGTCATTGCCCCGCTATGGCAGAGCGACGTGGAGGAACTTGGCGGGCGGGCCGGGGGCGATGCGGAGGGTTTGGCGGCCGATCGCGGCGGGGAGCAGGAACGTGCGGCCGCGGGTGGCGGGGGGCAACTGCCAGCGGTCATCGAACGTGACCGCGCCTTCGAGCACGGCTAGGAAGTGGCAGGCGTCGTCGCCGCCGATCTCCCACGTGCCCGTGGGCCGCACCTCGTCGAACAGGAAAAAACCGCTCGTCACGAGTCGCTTCACGGCAGGGTCGGTGGTCGCCTCTGGCTGGACCGGGGCCACCGGCCCGAACCTCGTCACAGCCTCGACGCCAGCCTCCACGTGGAGCGGTCGCGGCTTGCCGTCGGGGCCGGTGCGGTTCCAGTCGAAGAGGCGGTAGGTCACGTCGCTCGACTGTTGGATCTCGGCCACGAGGAGCCCCGCCCCGATCGCGTGCACGGTGCCCGCCGGAATAAAGATGCAGTCGCCCGCGCGTACTTCGAACGAGTGCAGCACGGTGGCGCATGTGCCGGCGCGGATCGCGGCGGCGAGATCGGCCTGCCCGACGCCCGGCGCAAGGCCTGCATAGATCCGACTGCCCGGCTCCGCAGAGACGACATACCAGGCTTCCGTCTTGCCACGGTCGGGCGGCACGAGCCTCGCCGCCCGGGCGTCGTCGGGATGCACCTGCACGGAGAGGTCGCGGCAGGCGTCGAGAAACTTGAACAACAGCGGAAACGCGGCGAGCGGCGCATGCCGGCCGAGGAGCTCGCGGCCGTCGCCACGCACGAGGTCGCCGAGCGTGCGGCCCGCCAGCGGTCCGGCGGCCACGATGCTCTGGTCGCTGCCGGGGCGATCGACGAGTTCCCACGATTCGGCGTAATCGTCGCCGGGCGGCAGGTCGCGGCCGAGGGCGGTCGCGAACCGGCGGCCGCCCCAGAGGTAGCGACGGTAGACGGGATCGAGCAGGAGCGGATGCATCATGGCTGGGCGTAGCCTTCGAGGATCCTGCCGATCCAAAAGCAGCACACCGCCGCCACGAGCATCACGAGCATCTGGCTCGGCAGCAGCCTGCCACCAAGCTGCATGACCACGGCGAACACGGGGATGCTGAGGCCAAGCAGCTGTCCGAAGCGTCCGATGGCCCGCATGGGTTTTGGTTTGGCGGAAGGGAAAGAGGCGGGTGCCACCGCACCGGCGATGGAAAAATCGTAGCAGCCGGCGAGGATTTCGTCGTGGCCGCGGGGATGATGGGCCCGGCTTGCCGCCGGCGTACGGGCGGCAATACTGCCCTCACGCATCGGAGTTCATTTCCCGCTCACTCGAGGAGGCAGGCACATGGGTCGGCACGGCGCGGTCACGTTCAAGGGTAATCCGCTCACCCTCGTCGGCGAGGAGGTGAAGGTCGGCAACCCCGCCCCGGATTTCGACCTCTCGTCGTACGGCCCTGCCGGCATGACGCACATCAAGAAGGCCGACCTGCTCGGCAAGCCCGCCTTCATCAGCGTGGTGCCCTCGCTCGACACGCCGGTCTGCCAGGTGCAGACGAAGACCTTCAACAAGCGGCTCGCCGCCCTCGGCGACAAGATCACGGCCCTCACAGTGAGCCTCGATCTCCCGTTCGCGATGAGCCGCTTCTGCGGCGCCGAGGACATCAAGTCGATGCAGAACGGCAGCGACTACATGGATCGCAGCTTCGGCACCCACTGGGGCGTGCTCA
>CAZDTC010000364.1:0-2856 GCA_964508125.1 uncultured Candidatus Kuenenia sp. | reverse complement strand
TGTGGTCGTAGCCGGGGGCGATGTCGGTGACGAGCGGGCCGAGCACGTAGAACGGCGCCTCGTCGCACTCCTCCATCTGCCGCTTCACGTTCATGTCGATCTGGTCCATCGGTACGTGGCCCGGCCCCTCCACCATCACCTGGCAGCCCTTGGCCCACCCGCGCCGCGTGAGTTCGCCGAGCACGTGGAGCTCCGCAAACTGCGCCTCGTCGCTGGCGTCGGCGATGCTGCCGGGCCGCAGGCCGTCGCCGAGGCTCCAGGTCACGTCGTACTGGCGGAAGATGTCGCAGAGGTCCTCGAAGTGGGTGTAAAGCGGGTTCTGCTGGCGGTGGGTCATCATCCAACGGGCGATCAGCGAGCCGCCGCGGCTCACGATGCCTGTCACGCGCTGCATCGTGAGATGGAGGTGCTCCTGGAGCAGGCCGGCGTGGACGGTCATGTAGTCGACCCCCTGCCTGGCCTGCTTCTCGCACATGTCGAGAAAGTGCTGTGGCTTCATGTCGTCGATGTCGCCGCCGAGCTCTTCGAGCATCTGGTAGATCGGCACGGTGCCGATCGGCACGGGCGAGGCGTCGATGATCGCCTTCCGGATCGTGTCGATGTCCTTGCCCGTCGACAGATCCATGACGGTGTCGGCGCCGTAGTGCACGGCCATGTGCAGCTTCTCGAGCTCCGTCTGCTCGTCGCTCGTGACGGCCGAATTGCCGATGTTGGCGTTGATCTTCGTGAGCGCGGCGACACCGATCGCCATTGACTCGAGCTTCTTCGTGAGGTGCACGGTGTTGGCCGGGATCACCATCCGGCCCCGGGCCACCTCGCTCCGGATCAGTTCCTCGGGCAGGTCCTCGCGCGCGGCGACGAACTTCATTTCCGGCGTGATCTGGCCGGCACGGGCAGCTTCGAGCTGGGTCATGAAAACTCCTCGGAGAAAGAGTCCGGAGTCTAGCAGTTCGTTAGAGCGTCTTTAAATACTCGAGCACCGCCCTCTTCTCGGCCTCATCGAGCGCGGCCGGAAAATCATGGCCGGCGGCGCTCTTGCCCGGCCTCGCCGTGTCGAACCAGCCGCGGCGCTCGGCGCTCGGGAGCTTCGCCGGCACGGCCTCGGCCGTGCCGATCTCGAGCCCCACCCGCGCCTGGTCGTAGCCCGACCGCGTCCGCCGCCATGCCGCCGGCCGCTCGTCGGGATGGAGCACGTGCCAGAGCGTGGGCACCGAGCCGTTGTGAAAGTACGGCGCCGTCGCCCACACGCCGTCGAGCGGCGGGGCCACGTAACCGGTCGTCGGCTCGCGGTTTCTGAGCCGCTCCACGTCGCCGCCATGATGGCCGAACCAGCTGTTGTTGAGGGCGCTCCGCCCCTCGAGCGTGAGTGAGTCGAACCGCACGCGGTCGGTGCCGATCTCGTCGATCGCCACCATCCGCTCGGGATATTGGCCGCCCGGGCCATACGTCCCGTGGCACGATGCGCAGTGGCTCGTGAACACCGCCCTGCCCTGCTCCGCGAGCGCCGCATCGATCGCCCACGGCCACTTCGGCGGCTCGAGCGACTCGAGCCAACCCTGGATCGCTCGGAAGTCGTCTTCCCACTCCGCGAACCTCTCCGGCCCGTTTTCCTTGACGAGCAAAAACTGCATCAGCATCCGGTGGCCCTTGGGCGCAAAGCCGTCGGCATAGAGCCCCGTCCGCCGCCGGTAGTGCCACCAGGCGGGGGCGTCCATGTCGTGGTGCACGAGGTCGAAGCGGGGCGGCCGCTGGACGATGTTCAAGTCGGCATCGCGATGCCGCATCAACGCCACGCCGAAGATCACGGCGTTGGTGGTGCCGTTGGTGGTGCCAAGCGGCAGCAGCAGCGAGCCCATGTCCATGTGGCCGAACGGCTTCCGCTGCTTCACCTTCACGAGGCGGACTTCCTCGGTGAGCGTCTCCAGCGCGTAATTCGAGTTGGGCACTCCCGGGATCACGCGCGCCGCCACCTGCCCCTGGTGGCAGGCGAGGCAACTCATCGTCCACGCCCCGTCGGGCCCACGCACGTACTGCAGCGACCGCGACGGATCGGCGGGATCGGGATCGAGGCCGTAGCGCTCCATCGCCATCCGCCGGCGCTCCTCCACGGGAGCCTGCTCAGCCCGGCTGCGCAGCGGCTCCGGCCAGGTCGTCCACAGCGCGTCGAACACGTCCTGATCGAAGTCGGCGGGGAGATAGGCCTTCGACCGGAGGAGGTCGTAGCCCTCGTCGCTCCACCCCATGCGCGAACCCGCGCCCACCGCAATCGCGACGAGCACCGCCAGGGCGACCCGGGCCGCGCACTGCCCGAATCCGGATTCGTTTCCCGCCACATTCATGGCATACTTGCTCCCGTTCGACACGACTCTGCTCCACCGCGCCTGGCCCCAAAGTATAGGCGCGGCCCCGCCCTCGGCTCCGTGCCATGGTCGCCGCCAATCCCCTTCTCATTCCCGAACTGCGCGTCATGCTCGCCGAGGGCGACACGGCCGGCCTGCGCGAGGTGGCCGCAGAACTGCATCCGGCCACCGTGGCCGAATTTTCCGAAGGGCTCGACGACCGCGAGCTCTGGCAGCTGCTCGACGCCGTGCCCGTCGAACGGCAGGCGGAGATCTTTCCCTACTACCCGATGGCCCGGCAGGTGGAGCTCGTGAAGGCGGCCGACCGCCCGCACCTCGGCCAGCTCCTCGAGTGGATGGCGGCAGACAACCGCGACGACCACCACCGCGAGCTCGACCCCGAATTCGTCGAGGAGATCCTGCCCCTCGTCGCCAAGGCGGAGCGGCACGACATTCGCATGCTCCTCTCCTGCCCGGAGGACTCGGCCGGCGCCCTCATGACCACCGAATACGCCTC
>CAZDTC010000363.1:0-2874 GCA_964508125.1 uncultured Candidatus Kuenenia sp. | reverse complement strand
GCCGCGAGGGCTTCCGGATCGCGATGGAGACGAGCGCCTACAGCCTGCTCGCCGTGGGCCGGCTGGCCCGTGGCATCCTCGCCAAGGACGCTTCGATCCTCACGCTCACCTACTTCGGCGGCGAGAAGGTGGTGCCCGGCTACAACATCATGGGCGTTTGCAAGGCGACGCTGGACGCCTGCGTGAAATATATGGCCTACGACCTCGGGCCGACCGGCGTGCGGGTCAACGCCGTGAGCGCGGGGCCGCTGCGCACGCTCGCGGGCCGCGGTGCGGGCGTCGAGGAAATGCTCGATCTCTACGAGCACATGTCGCCCATGGGCCGCAACATCACCCACGAGGAGGTTGGGAAGACAGGCGCGTTCCTGCTCTCACGCGACTCGGGCGGGATCACGGGAGAGATCCTCCACGTCGACGCCGGCTACAACGTGATGGGCTCACCCGGCAGGCTGCTCAATCTCGTGCAGAAGCCCGCGTGACATTTCGCCGGATCGCCGTGGCCGTCGTGGTGCACGCGGGACGGGTGCTCGTCGGGCGGCGGGCGGATGATGCGGCCGAGCAGCCGGGGCGGGCCGAGTTTCCCGGGGGCAAGACCGAGCTGCACGAGACGTCGGAAGGTGCGGCGATGCGGGAGTGCCTCGAGGAGGCCGGAATCGCGATCCGCGTGCTCGAGCGGACGTTCGGGGTCGTCCTCCAAGAGGCGACGCCACCGCTCTGGATCACGTTTCACTGGGCGACGCCGCTCGATCCCGAGGCGGCGCCCAGGCCGCCCTTCGCGTGGGTGCCGATCTCCGAACTCCCGCACCTGAATTTTCCGCTCGCCAATGCGCCCGTGCTCGGCATTCTCGGGCGCGAGATCAACACAGCCCACGAGGAGCCTCACGGGGGATCGTAGCCACCCGGGTTCCAGGGGTGGCAGCGGCAGATGCGGGCGAGCCCCTTGAGGCTCCCGTGGACAGCGCCGTGTTTTTCCACCGCAGCGCGGAAGTACGTGCTGCAGGTGGGCTGAAACCGGCAGTGCCGCCCGAGCAGCGGGCTCAACGTCACCTTGTAAAGAAGTACGAGGCCCACGAGTACGGCACTCGCCGCGTGGTCGCAGAGCCGGGCGATGGCGTGCAGGGGACGCATGCTTCACGTTCCTGCGAATCCGGGCCGGGCGGTGATCCGCCGCGCGAGCGTCTCGAGCGTCTCCTCGACGAGCCGCGCCCCAGCGGTGCCGGCGGGCAACGTGCGCGCCTTCACCACAACGACGTAGTCGGCCGGAGGCAGCCGCAGCCTCACGCGGCGAAACGCCTCGCGCAGCCGCCGCTTCCAGCGGTTGCGAACGACGGCCCCGCCGACGCGACGCGACACCGACACGCCCAGCCGTGCCACCGCCGGCTCTTCCTGGCTTGCCGCCGCATGCATCACGAGCCCGTTCGCGGCGGCGGTCCGTCGCGCCGTGAACACACGTTCGAAGTCGGACGGTCGCCAGACCCGCGCCGCCTTCGAGAAGCCTTCGTGGGCGGCCATCACCAGCGCAGCGCCATGCGCGGCCCTGTCTTGGCAGCCTGTTCCGCGGCCTGAGCGGCAGCCAGCAGCGCCTCGCGGGCAGGCGCATCGGCCGCGTCGGGAAGCATGATCTGCACCTCGGCCACGAGGTCGCCCTTGGATCCATTGGCGTGTCGCACGCCCATGCCGGCCGCCCGCAGCTTGCGGCCTCCGGACGTGCCGGGAGGCACCTTGAGCGCGATCGTTCCCCACGGCGTGGGCAGGTCGACCTTCGCCCCTTGAATCGCCTCGGAGATCGTCACCGGCAGCGTCACCTCGAGCGTGTCGCCCGTGCGGCGGTAGACGGGATGCGGCTCGACGTGCACGTCGAGCAGAAGGTCGCCGGCCGGGCCGCCTCCCGACCCCGGCAGCCCCTGGCCACGCAGCCGCATCCGTGCGCCGTCGGGCAGGCCCTGCGGGATCGTCACGCTGATCGTCTCGGTCTTGCCGTCGCGGTCGAGCCGCACGTCGGTCTTGCCGCCGTCGATCGCGAGTTTGAAGGGAATGTCGATCCGGGCCGTCACGTCATCGCCGGCTGCCCGCGCCGGCCTGCCGCGCCGGCCCCGCGGCCGCGTCGCCCCGCCGCCGAACAGGTCGCCGAAGCCGCCGCCACCGAACAGGCTCTCGAGGTCGATCTCACCGCCTCCCGGAAACCCGCCGCCCCCGGCGAAGGGCCCCCGTCCGCCGCCGGGGCCGCCGGCGCCCACACCTTCGAATGCGCTGCCGTAGCGGTCGTACATCTCCCGCTTGCTCTGGTCGTTGAGCACGTCGAACGCGGTCTGCACCTGCTTGAACTTCTCCTTCGCCGCCGCGTCGTCCGGGTGCAGATCGGGATGATACTTGCGGGCGAGCTCGCGGTAGGCCTTGCGGATCTCCTCCGCCGAGGCCGTCCGGGGCACGCCGAGCGTCTGGTAGTAATCCTCCGCCATTCCGAAATCCTAGGGAGTGGATCGACCCTGGTTCAAGGAGCCGGCGGCGCTTCAACGCCGCTGCGCCGCTCGAGAAACTCGATCTGGCAACGCACCGCCGGCTGCCCCTCCGCGGGCCGCAAGAGGTGGAACACGCCGTGCTCGTCGAGTTCCCGCGCCCGCACATTGTCGGCCAGATACGTGGGCACGATCTCGCGCAGCACCCGCTGCTTGAGGTCGGGGGCCAGGATCGGAAACATCACCTCCACCCGGCGGAAGAAGTTTCGCGGCATCCAGTCGGCGCTTGCCAGAAACACCTCGGCCTCGTCGTCGGGGCCGAACACGTAGACCCGGCTGTGCTCGAGGAACCGGTCGACGATGCTGCGCACGCGGATCGTTTCGCTGAGGCCCTTCACGCCCGGCCGCAGGCAGCAGA
>CAZDTC010000362.1:0-2883 GCA_964508125.1 uncultured Candidatus Kuenenia sp. | reverse complement strand
AGGCGTTTGCTTGAAAGGTGTCAAGCACTGCCTTTTAGTCCATCGGGCAGGATCTTTGTCAGGCTTGAGTCGCTGGTTTTGGATGGCCAACTTTGGATTTGAGGATTCCTCAAATCGGTACCTTTTTCCGCCCTCTGAGCGGTGAAACTGACCACTGCGGCGAAACCGAATCTGCTCTCGGAAGTCGTTGCCCCGCATCGACTAACGGTCAATTTCGTGGTTTCTCCAGGAGTTGCGAAATCGTCACGCCTCAAATTTCTAATCCCAGGGTCGCTGGTTCGAGTCCAGCCGGGCGTATTTCCGAAGGCAAGGGCTGGAGGCCCGGTCATCGAGAGCCGATGGAGGCGGACACCAGGGCCCGCTTCCGCCGCCGCCTCGCGCTGCTCCACAAGGCGCAGGCGATTCCGACCGCTCCCATCACCCACGTCGCCGGCTCAGGCACGGCCGCTACGCTGCCAAGTCCAACCAGCGCAGCACCGACCGGAGCCACGTTGTAGGGCCCCGTATCGTAGAGGTTCGCCGACACCGAGGCCACCACGTCGTCGAAATCGACCACACCGTTGTAATCGAAGTCGCCTTGGGCCCAGTTTGCCGGCAAGCCCGTGTCATAGAGATTCGCCGACACGAACTGCACCACGTCGTCGAAGTCGACCACGCCGTTCAGGTTCCAGTCGCCGGCAGCCGCGAACGCCACCGTGTACGAGCCGTCGCCGTTGTTGAGCCAGCCCACCGCCCGCGCGCCTTGCGTGGCCGCGGCGCTCGAGGTGATCCCCGAGGTGCCGTTCCATGCGCCGTTGTTGCGGCCGGCCACGATCCCGGCCACGATGCCCGCGGCATTCTGCCCTGCGCTGACCGTGAGCCCCCCGAGGCCGACGTCGACGAGGCCGTTGTTGAGGAGCGCGGGCACCGTGGCCTGCACCTGCGGGCCCACCGAGAGCTTCGCCCCAGTCGCCACCGTCACCGCGCTTGTGGAGAGGGCGCCTGCCGCGGCCAGTTGCAGCGTGCCCTGCGACGCGGTCGTGGGCCCGGAGAAGGTGTTGTTTGCCGTGAGCGCGAGCGTGCCGGTGCCGGTCTTGGTGACCGACGCCGCGGTGGTGATCAGGCGGTAGCCGGCCTGGGCCTGCGTCTGCGTGCCGCTCGGCACGGAGATCGTCAGCTGCCATGGCGCCACGACCGAGACGCTGTTCACGATCACGAGATTCGAAGTCGTGAGCGCCGGCCCAAGCAGCGGTAGTTCCGAGTAGGTCGGGCCGAGTTGTTGACTCGCGTCGTAGACCTGCACCGCCCCGATCCTGTCGATCACGGCAAGCCCGGTGCCGGTGACGGTGCCGAACACGGCGTAGTTGAAGTCAAGGCCGGGGTTGTTCGTGACGTTGAAATACCATCCGCTCGTGGCGCTGTTCGGATCGCTCGTCCGGGCCATGGCGATCGTGCCCCGCAGGTTCGCGGTGCTCGGCTCCAGCCGGATCGGCGGGTTGGTGACGACGGGCACGAGCGTGTTGCCGGCCAGCGTGAAGCCGCCGCCCTGGATGATCTGGATGCCGAACGGGTCGTAGGTGGTGCTCCGATGGAAGATCGTGGAGGAGTAGCGGCCGCTCGTCACATACGCGAGGAAGTTTGCCGCAGTTTCGGGCATCGTCGCGTCGAAGAGCTCGACGTCGAACGTGCCCTGGTTCGTCGTGAACCGCACGCCGGTGCCGGCCCGGGCCGGGCCCGCGGCGAGGCACGCCGATGCGATCGCGAAAACAACGAGCCTGACGCCTGGAAGCATGGCATGACGCGAACGAGGGCCGGCACCCGATCCCGAATCTGGAGACTAACTCGGCCCCGGTAACTCCGCAAGAAATTCCGAAGCACGACCATCACCGGAGCCTCCCCCGCAGGGCGGCCGTTCATGGCTGAGCTTACGAACTCCACAGTCCGCACATCGATGGTCCTCCGGCGCAAAGCCCCGAGGCCGAGGAAGCCAAGACCTAGGCCAACCAGCCAGCCGGGCGTATTCCGGAAACATCATGCAATTCTCACATCGCCCGCCGTCCCGCCGAACCGTTTTCTCACATCCCTCGTAGACACTGGGAACACCAGCCAAGGCTGACATGGCGGGTCGAGGAACGGCCGCGCCGGCCAGCTGCAGGGAGGAGAGGCATGAACCGCGACGAATTGTTGGCTCTGTGCGACCTGTACGTCCGCCGGCGCGGGCTGGGCGTGGTCGAGCTGCGGGAGGTGGTGATGCCGCCGGCGCTCGAGATCATCGACAGCTACCACCACGCCGAGATCTCGGAGAGCGAGAAGAACTCGCTCCTCGCCTACGTGCGCGGCTCCGACGAGGAAGACGCGGACGATACGGATGCGATCCCGGAATTCGATCCAGCCAGCGTCGTCGACGGCTCCGACGACGACTGAGCGGCTGCGTCGTCTTCCGATTCGCAACCTTATACGTGGATCGCCTGGCCGTGGACGGCCAGGGCGGCTTCCTTGAGGGCTTCCGGCAGCGTCGGGTGCGCATGGCACACGCGGGCGATGTCCTCGGCCGTGGCGCCGAAGTTCATCGCCGCGGCGGCCTCGCCGATCAGGTCGCCGGCGGCCGGGCCGATGATATGCACGCCGAGCACGCGGTCGGTCGCCGCGTCGGCGAGCACCTTCACCTTGCCCGTCGTGTCGTTGATCGTGCGGGCACGGCCGTTGGCCCGGAACGGAAACACGCCCTTCTTGAAGGCAACGCCGGCAGCCACGAGCTGCTCCTCCGTCTTGCCGACGCCGGCGATCTCGGGATGCGTGAACACGACCGCCGGCACGAGGTCGTAGTCGACGTGCGCCCAGCCGCTGTGCATCGCCTCGACGCAGGCCACGCCATCCTCTTCGGCCTTGTGCGCGAGCATCGGG